>JANPGA010000398.1:0-4469 GCA_031423735.1 Bacteroidota bacterium
TTTTACTGCAGCTATTTCATCGAACACATAATTATAATCGCCTTGTAAAAAATGTCCACGAGAAATTACCATATCAATTTCATCAGCCCCTTCGTTCACCGCATATTTTGTTTCTTCCAATTTCACTTTACGTGTACTCATTCCACTAGGAAACGCAGTAGCAACTGAAGCAACTTTAACTCCACTATTTCCTAATGCCTCTTTAGCAATCTTCACCATATTTGGATATACACATACAGCAGCCGCCGATGGTAAGTCAGGCATAGCATCATGCGGACGAATTGCTTTCGCACATAACTGACGAACCTTTCCAGGTGTATCCCGTGCATCAAGGGTGGTAAGGTCCATCATGCTCATTGCAAGCTTTAAACCCATCAACTTACTTTCGTTTTTAATGCTACGCTTAGTAAAACGTGCAATGCGTTCTTCAACTCCGATTTGATCGATAGGTGGTGAAATGTGGATGTTGTATTTCATTTTTTTAATTTGAAAATTTGATGATTTGATGATTTGAAAATGCCCCCGAATGCTCCCTACGTGCTACTTGGATTTTGGTCTTCTCTAGAATCATCCCCCTCCTTCGGAGGGGTTAGGGGAGGCTTTTGCTAGATTTGAATGTGGTCTGATTCTTTTTCCGGAGGTCCCTAACAATGTATTTATTCTTTTCACTAACTCCGATTTGTAATTGGTTTAATACATTACATTGATTTTACCATTAAATAATTTTCCGTTGGAGCATTCAAATTTATATAAATATATTCCTGATGACATATTACTTAGATTAATATTTGAGGTTTCTCCATTTACTTTATTTGAAAATATTGTTTTTCCTTCAATGTCTAAAATGTTAAGGTTCCCTTTTAATTCTGGATTAGTCAGTACAATTTTTAAATTTTGGGATTCATTATCAAAAACAATTTGAACAGAAGAATTATTTAATTGCGTCTCAATTCCAACAGGAACGTAACAAATACCTCCATCATAAAGCCAGACGCCATTTAATTTTACGCATCCTAGACTTTCTCCTGAGCCTCCAGTAAAAGATACAAGCGGGGATATTAATCCATTACGTCCTCCAATTGATTCAATATAAAAAGTTCCAGTACTTAAATAAAAAATATTTCTAACATCGCCATTCTGAAGTATAGTTGTTCCTACACTATCGATAGTTATTGTGTATCCTGAGACAAATGGATATTGCATTTTTAATGTATCACCGGCCACTAATGAAAAGTCATAAAGTATTTGTTCAGAAGTACTGAGATTATAATCAAGGATAAATACTTTTTTTGCAATTGTATCTTCACGCAAAAAAATAGGACCTGAAGAAGTTGAGTAGCAATTTCCAGCTGTGTCAGCTATATAAGGACCACAATAAAACGGACATTGACACAAACTTATCATGCTACATCCAGTCATTTTTTGATAGGTTACCCCTTGAATAACGGTATCGCCTAAAAAACGTACTTGCTGTCCAGAAACAAAATTACACAGTGAGTTTGCTTGAACATCATATTGCATATTCGTCCAATATTTATCAGGTTGAATTAACGGATGATATGGCTGTGAACTCCCAAATAGAAATAATAACATTGAAATTGTAAAAAGGAATGTTCTTTTCATAGTATTATTTATCTTTAAGTCCTATAATAAAATTTTAAGCGAACGATTGTAACTCATATAACTTTTTATAATATCCTGCTTGTGCTAAGAGATCATTATGTGTTCCGCGTTCAACGATTTTTCCTTTTTGTAATACGATGATTTCATCTGCATGAACGATCGTTGATAAGCGATGTGCAATTACTAACGTTGTGCGTTGGCGCATTAATTTCGTTAAAGCATCTTGAACTAATCTTTCCGATTCAGTATCGAGTGCTGATGTTGCTTCATCTAAAATAAGAATAGGTGGGTTTTTTAATACCGCGCGTGCAATACTTAATCGCTGGCGCTGACCACCACTTAGTTTTCCTCCACGATCACCAATAGGTGTTTGATAACCTTGAGGCATTGCAATAATAAACTCATGTGCATTGGCAACTTTAGCAGCATTAATCACATCCTCTTCCTTCATATCAGGCATACCGAAAGCAATGTTATTAAACACGGTATCATTAAACAAAATCGATTCTTGTGTAACAACTCCCATCTGTGTACGCACATCATGAATTCTGAATTCACGAATATTAACGCCATCCATTAATACTTCTCCGCCATCAGGATCATAATAACGAGGAAGCATATCTGCTAAGGTAGTTTTACCAGAACCTGATTGTCCTACTAACGCTATTGTTTTTCCCTTTGGGATAATTAAATTAATATCTTTTAAAACATAACCATCATCGCCTTTGCGATAAGAGAATGAAACATTTCTAAACTCAACGCCCGATTGAAATCCTGATAACGTTTTAGGATTTAGTGGCTCTTTCACTTTAATTTCGGCATCTAAAATTTTATAAATACGCTCTGATGAAGCCATCCCCTTTTGGATATTATAAAAAGCCGTTGTTAAACTTTTTATTGGCGGAAGTAGTTGTGAAAAAATGGCGATGTATGCGATGAACTCTGATGGTCCGAGACTTCCTTCGTTATGAATTACAATAATTCCTCCTAAATACATTACAACCATCATCACTACAGTTCCCAAAAACTCACTCATCGGAGAAGCCATATCACGACGACGATTTATTTTTACTTGCAAACGATAATGATCTTTGTTTAGTGTTCCGAATTTTTCTGTTGCATTTTTCTCTGCTGTAAAAGCATGAATAATTCTTAAACCACCAAGCGTTTCTTCAATGTTGCTTAAAAGTTCACCCATCTTATCCATTGCTAATGTTGATTTGGTGCGTAAACTTTTTCCAACACTTCCAATTAACAATGCAGCTATTGGTAATAAAATTAAAACGATAACAGTAAGATGAACACTCATTGTAAACATCGTAACTAGAAAAATAATTATGTTCAACGGTTCACGGAATGCCGCCTCTAATGAATTCATAATTCCATATTCAATTTCTTGAACATCGCTCGTCATGCGTGAAATTAAATCTCCTTTTCTTTCATCCGTAAAGTAACCAATTGGTAAAGCAAGAATTTTATTATACAACAATGAACGAACATCTCTCACTACGCCATTACGAATTGGAATAATGTAATACATCCCTAAATAACGAGTGAGGTTTTTAAAAAACATAATTACAACCACCATTACGCTAATCATCAAAAGCGCTTGAATTTGCCCTTCGCGAATTACTAAATCAGAAAGAAAATAATTGAGGTTATTCAACAAGGCGTTTACGGATAAACTCCAAGGCATCAACTTATAATTTCGCTCCTGACTAAATAACACGTTTAGAAAGGGAACAATCATCGTTAAAGAGAAAAGCGAAAAAACAACGGTTAGGATGTTGAAAAGCACAGAAATAGCAGCAGTACTTTTATAGGGTTTTAAGAAACTTAGTAAGCGGAGGTAATTTTTCACGGGTCAAATATAAGTAATCGTTATTGGTGACACATCTAATTATTATCTTTGTGGAATGGATTCAGTACGCCAACAAAAATATTCTAAGTTAATTCAGAAGGAACTGGGGGAACTCTTTCAAAGAGAAGGACGTAATTGGTATGGAAATCATTTTATCACCATTACAGGAGTGAAAATTACCCCAGATTTGTCATTAGCGAGGGTGCAAATTAGTATTTTCAAGGCTCCAGAGCCAAAAACTATCTTAAAATCCATCAAAACCCACCTTTCCGAAATCCGTAAAGAATTAGGTTTGCGCATAGGGAAACAAGCTCGAATTGTTCCTCAACTTGAGTTTTTTATCGACGATACTCTTGATCATGTGGAACATATGGAATCCCTTTTCCGAAATTTACACATCCCTCCAGCAGAAGAAGAGAAGTAAAAAGTACTTTTCAACCCTCTTTAGCTCAATACTTTACATTTTACTTTTCATTCTATTGATTGAAATAATCAATCTGCCTACACTTTAGTAGATTTGCAGCCTATTTCCAACCTAGCTATGCAGTACGATCCTATCAAACGCCGTCTTGGCAACGTATTCAACAAGAGTCCATTCCTTAGGAAAACTTTTTATAATTTGCTTGATTTGTTGCTCTTACGGGCATGGCATGTACATAAAGAGTTGCGAACGTGGGAGAAAACGGCTCCAAAAGCACCTCAAATTTTAGATGCTGGCGCTGGTTATGGTCAGTATAGTTTTTGGCTTTGGAATAAAAACAAAGTCGTTAAAATTTTAGCGGTTGATGTAAAAGAAGAGCAAGTTGCGGATTGTAATTCCTTTTTTAATTCAATTGGTGCAGGAAATCAAGTGAAATTTGTTGTAGATGATCTTACCACTTACAAAACAGCTGAAACGTATGATTTAGTAATTTCCATTGATGTGATGGAGCATATTTTGGAAGATGTGCAAGTGTTTAAGAATTTTCATGCTTCGTTAAAACCA
>JANPGA010000399.1:0-11168 GCA_031423735.1 Bacteroidota bacterium
CTTTTATATAAAATTTAAATCGACCTATAGGGCTAAAAGTAATTGCAGTTATAAAATCTATCTTCTTGGTTACAACTCCTTCAATAGGATAAGATTTAGATGAAGGATTAATATCTGGAATAAAATCATTTAAGAAAATAAAAACACTATCCTGATAAACATTAACAGTATCACAGGCATGTTGATTATCGGGAATCCATATTTTTTTTAGTCTATAATTAGAGCCAATTTTTTCTTCATACGCAACAATTAAATCATTTAAAGTAGTGTCGCAAGCTAATGCCGCCGCAGTTTTTTCAGAACTTGAATAAGAGATATCTCCATTGACATCATTAAATTTGAAAACCAATTCTACAGAAGTATCTTTGCCAGATGTCCCTTTGTAGGTATTTAAGGATAAAAAGGTAACAACAGGCGAATCATCCCCTGAAGTTTCTTTTTTGCAGGCGGCAAAAGAAAGTATTACGGAAATAACTAATAGATATTTTTTCATTTCAAATAATCAACGTAAAGATAATAAACCTCATTGTGTTATTCTAAAAAATTATGAATTTGGCTCATAAACGAGAGTTGATCTTTTTTCAGGATTAAATAACTTACCCGCTACTTCTAAGATTTGACCTTGAGTAACAGCATTAATTCTATCAAAGATCTCTTGTAGAGGAACTATACGATCAAAATACAACAAGCCTTTAGAAATTGACAACATTACACTTAGCCTATTTTCTTGTGCCATATTTATTTGACCTACCAGCTGCTCTCGATATTGATTGAATAACCTTTTACTCAGCTCATTTTCTGATAGCCATTTTAATTCCTTTTCCACCAGAAGCTTTGTTTTTTCATAATTCTTTGGATCGGTAGCAAAATAAACATGAAATACTCCTGTATCACTATAGGCATGATAACCCGATTCGATGGTATAAGTAAATCCGTACTTTTCACGGATATTTAAATTTAATCTAGAGTTCATTCCCGGTCCGCCTAATAAATTATTTAGTAAAACCAAAACATATCTGTCAACATTGTGAAATGAATAACCGGGAAGTCCAGTTAAATGGTGTACTTGATTTACGGCTCTTGGAACAACTGAAGATATAGGTTTATACTTTTTAAATTGAGTTCGTGATTGATTTTGCTTTAAAGTTGCTCTTGAATTAAAATATTTTTCAGAGAGTTTAATTACCTCCTCCATTCCAATACTTCCGCTAACTGAAAATATCATTTTTGAAGGATGATAGGAATGTTGCAAATAATCTAATAAATCTTTTCGCTTAAATTTCTTTAAAGATTCTTCGGTTCCTAAAATTGGATGTCCGAGCTCGTGATCCCTAAAAATTAAATTTTCAAAATCATCAAAAATTTGCTCATAAGGAGTATCCATATATGTTCGAATCTCATCAAGAATTACTTCCTTTTCCTTTTCAATTTCTTTTTCAGGAAAAATTGAATTAAAAATAATATCAGCGATTAGCTCAACAGCTCTTTCGAGATATTGATTCATAATGGAAGCATGAATGCAGGTTTCTTCTTTTGTTGTGTATGCGTTAAGATCCCCACCTACAACCTCTAAACGATTTAAAATATGATATGACTTTCTTTTACTTGTACCTTTAAAAAGAGCATGTTCAATAAAATGTGCTAGCCCTTCTTTTCCCCTATCCTCGTCCCTTGTGCCAGCCTTAACCATCAAAGCACAATGAGTAACTGTAGTATTTGGATGGTGAGCATATACAATGCGCAACCCATTTTTAAGCTTGTAAGAATCAACAGATGCCATGTTACAAACTTAAACTATGTAAATCAAATTAGGCTGTTTTTTTATAGTACTTTTTTTGAAAAAATGGTAATTCGATTATTAAATCCCAAAAGACACTAAACAAGCCTCGAATTCGCTAAATTTTGTGAATTTATTTTCTAATTACAATAGTGGAACTTGTTACAACATTACTTTTATTCCCAGCCCGATCAATCACATAAATTGAAAAAGTTCCATTTTGTATTGATGAGCCATCAGTGATCGCCACCGTGTTTAATTCCACTTTAAAATTTCCTGAAATTGAGATTGGAGAATTATCAGGTGCTAGTTGTTGTAATCGATATTCATACTTTAAACCAATTCTATTATCAATTAGAAATAAATTTTTTACACTTGCATTATTTTCACCTAAGTCACCATCACCATCTTTATAATGGATAATAAAAACTAAAGGTTGTTGATATTCTTTTAAATCACTAGGTGTTACACTTAAGAATTCAAGCTCGGGAGTCGTAACAATAGTTGTTTCCTCCTTTTTGCATGAACAAATCATCAAAAAAAGCGCATAAACAACTAAATTATTTTTATTGAATAATGAATGCATAATATGTTTTATAAAAATCAAAAGAATTTGTTTTCGGGAATTCAGCATCTAGTGCTTGAAATCCATCATTAACGTATATTCTAAAATAAACTTTTGTACCAACACTCCAATTAGAAGTATTTACAGTTGCCTGCCAAACAGGATAAGGAATTGGTGTAAGCCAAGTACAATTCACAGATATTGCAGAAGAGAAATCATCTTTCTGAGTAGAAAACTTAATTTTATGAACAGTATAAAATGCAGGATCAGTTGCACTACTTCCATCTGCCGTATCTAATGCTAAAAAAGGAAGATAAAACAAACTATTTGCAGGTACAATAAAAGCATTGGAATTATTTCCTGTAAACCGAATAGTATCTATTCTATTAAATGAACTGTCTAATGCATTATAACCAAGAACTGTAGGCGGAAGATTTGGTTTTTGTGCAGAATTACCATTGATATCTTTCGCACCATTTTGAATCCATGTTTTAATATAACCAATTTCAGTTGATGATAATCGAGAACTATTACTTGGCATATAATCACTAGTAGTTGTTGTTAAACGCTCGTATAAAAATGAATTTTGAAAATCGCCAGGTAAAACACGAGTACTAAAATAACTTATTGAATCAACTGTTGTTTTATTTACACTTAAATATACAAGTGTCGACCATGTACTTTGTACAGTACGAAAATCAGGTTCAAAGGTACCATCATGACAACCAGGGTTAGCGCATCGCTTTGAAAAAATATTTTTATGCAACCCAGTAATTGATGTTGGATCAGGAACAGAATCAGAAATTACACCAGTTGAATAATCCACTTTACTATATGGATTAATTGGGGCTTCATCCTTTTTACAAGAATTCAATGTAAATATAATTACACCAACTAACCAAAAGTAATTTAGGTTAATACAACGTTGAAATTTTTTAAAAGTGTTTTTTATTGACTTCATTTTACGAATTAGTAATTAAATAAAAGCTTGTTGCAGATCACAATTCTGATAGGATTTTATTCCGCTAGTTCCAGGGATAGAGGTATCGAAACCTAATATATTAGCAATCACTGGCACTATGTCGGTACTTTCTCCAGCTATTGAATTAATAACTTGACCTTGTTTTACCACAGTTGGTGGACCAACAACCATACAAAATATTTCACGTGCTTTTTGATCTCCAGAAATCGCATCTACAGGAGCAGTATGATCAAGAGCTCGTCTTCCATATGCATCTATTGAAGTATTAGGATTGGCATTTCTACCATGTTCAGGTGCTATAATTAATACCGTATCATTTGCCATTCCTGGAGTACTTTGAATAAGACTCCATAAATGTGCTGCAGCGAAATCGGCCTTTCTCAAATTATTTGCATACGATGAAAAATTAAAATGTCCAATATCAACATCCTGCATATTAACAACCATTAACTCAGGCTTAAATTCCTTAATAATTTGCTCAGCAAAAAACACATTGTACATATCATTATTCATGCTTGGCCCTGCACCCCATGGATCTGTGTATAATCCTGATTGAGCATTTGCATAAGAAGTGCTTATAAAATTTTGCAATTTAACAGCGTCTAATTCAGAATTTGTAACACCTGCTGATCCATCTATAAAACTTCTATTAAATGATTGATTTGCAAAATCACGAATGTTATAAATTGCACCTTGTTCGGCACTACTGAAATTTCGAGGATTTCCTAACACATCAAAACCTCCAGGGCTAATTAATGAAGTAGGAGAAATAAAGTTGGCGCCATAGCTTGGACCGTAATTGGGATCAGAGCTGTAGTTTAAGGCTGGATACGGCCCTAATGTATTTGCAACCCACCAACTATTTAAAGCAGTTTGTTGAGGCGAATTGTGTTTGCGATAATATTCAAAAATGGTTGGTTTTCGGGGATGTTCTCTTAGATTTAAATCAACATCTACATATTGTCCAGTTACGGCTACTGTATGCCCATTATAATGACCTGTTGGACCTTGGTTATATCTAAACTCTTTAAAAAGAGTTCCAAAATTTTGCAACGGTTGAGATATTGGAGATGGCGGCAACACTTCCATTGCAGAAGCAATATCAGCTGAAATTGCTCCACTACCAGTTAAAAGATTAGGCATTAAGTTGCCGTCGTTCATATGGATGGATTCGGTATTTCTTACACCTCCTGCATACAATAAAAAGACTACATGATTAACTTTACGTGCGCCGCTAGCTGCGAACAATCGACCCGAAGGTAGGATATACGGAGAGGCTAATACTCCTAAAGTGGCCATCCCTGCATTTCTTAAAAATCTTCTCCTATTCATAGTTATAATTTTATTTAGAAGATTTAATAGTAACGATATTCATCACTAGTCATTAATGAATAATAAATGACCAATGGATTAATTGCTGAATTCAACTTGATTTGTTGTTTAATATAATAAGCTTCGAAAGCATTAGGCTCACGATTATAGAATTTTTTATAAGCCTTATTTATAAAATAGGTTGTATCCGATCCTATTACACTTGGTATTTGAGCGCCAGAAGCATTTAAAAAATTTCGGATTATGCGATCTTCAATCAATTTCTTATCACCGAAAGCTGAATAAACTGTATTTAATTTAACTAAATCGCTTTGTGAAATACTAACCCCAAAAAGATCTGAATAAGCTATAGAAATAAATTCAGTAGTACTTTTTGAATTGCTCTTATCAGATCCTGTTTGTTTTACGTTCACATCCTGAAGTTGATAAACATAATCATTTTCCTTTTTGCATGAAGTACAAAACAGGACAGCTAAAAGTAAAACTAGTTTTATAATTTTCATCATTTTAATTTATACCTACAAATTCATTACTTACTAATATATCTTTTTGAAGCTGTTCATAGTCACCTGAAGATTTATATTTCCGTGAGGCCACAGTCATCTGTAAGGAAGTTGGTGCATGAAATAAATAATCATTGTATAATCTTATTACTGTTCCTTCGTAATAATCATTAGCGCCAAAAAAAATACCTAAGAAATCATCTTTTGAAGACCCCGCTTTTAGAAACAATAAAGCATTTAAGCCATTCACCATATTAATACCATTATTCAATTCGTCACCAATTGGATTTCTATTTAAAAAATGTTGAAAGCAGGTAAGGACGAAATTTGAAGAACCCATATTTATTTGATCATAAAAGTAATTATTCAACATCCTTAATTGTAATTCACGAACAGAGATTTGTTGATTTTGGTATTGCAAAGAAGCAGACTGTAAAACCTGTAATTTATTTAATTCAACTTGAATAACAGGCCATGCCGATTGGTTTGTTGTATCGCTTAAAAGGAAGTTAAAAATTCCTATGTAGTTCGTAATTTCAGCTGTATCTAAATTATTTAATAACTCTATTCTCCACTTATCATAATTATGAGATCTATAGTCTGGTTTTGAAAATACCGTATTTAAAAATTGATATCTGCTATTTGTACTTAACTTATTAGACTTTAACAAATCCAATGAAGACTTTAACTCAATACTATCAGGTTCTCTTCCACAAATTAAAATATAGGTTCTATTCACATAATCTTCGTAAACAACATTCTCAATAGTAGTATCAGGGGGAGCCACATTGTTAGGCGATATTACTTCCTCATTTTTAGTACAAGCAGCAAACAACATCAAAGAAACAACCAACCAACTTAACTTCATATTTAAGATTTAATACGTAAAAATAAATTTAAATAATAGATTAACAACGCTAAATTTTAAAAATTATTGACAATTTAACAATTATTTCAATAAATCTCGATTATTTTAAGAAAAGCAAATTGATGTAATACTTTCAATTGAAAATAAAACTTAAAAAGGCTGGTAATTACCAGCCTTTTTAAGTTTTAAATGGGAATAAATTCTCTTTTATGGCTTACTCATTTCCTTAAAATTAGCAAAAAACAAGGGAATTGTTTCAATTCCTTTAAGGAAATTAAAAATTCCATAATGCTCGTTTGGAGAATGAATAAGATCACTATCTAATCCAAATCCCATAAGAACACTTTTCAATCCGAGTTCTTTTTCAAATAATGCAACAATTGGAATACTACCTCCGCCTCTAGTTGGAATTGGTTTCTTTCCAAATGCAGTTTCCATTGCTTTACTAGCTGCTTTAAATGCTATAGAATCCGTTGGGGTCACAACAGGTTCTCCTCCATGATGAGGGGTTACTTTTACTTTTACTGATGGAGGAGCAATACTAGTAAAATAATCAGCAAACAATTTCGTAATTTTATCTGATCCTTGGTTAGGAACTAATCGCATACTAATTTTTGCAAAAGCTTTTCCTGGTAAAACTGTTTTAGCACCTTCCCCAATGTATCCTCCCCAAATTCCATTTAATTCAAATGTAGGGCGTATTCCAGTTCTTTCAAGGGTAGTATAACCCTTTTCACCTAGCACATCAGCAACAGCAAGATCAGTTTTATAATCCTCTAAACTAAAAGGAGCTTTATTTAATTCGTCTCTTTCAGATGGAGATAATGTTAGAACATCATCATAAAATCCTGGAATAGTAATATGATTATTTTCATCCTTCATTTTGGCAATCATTTCACATAAAACGGTAATTGGATTAGCAACAGCACCACCGTAAACTCCTGAATGCAAATCTCTGTTAGGACCTGTGACTTCAACCTCCACGTAGCTTAATCCTCTTAAACCAACATCAATTGATGGAATATCATTGGCAATAATTGACGTATCTGAAATTAAAATTACATCTCCATTTAATCTTGATTTATTTTCACGAATCCACTTGCCTAAATTTGTTGAACCTACCTCTTCTTCTCCTTCAATCATAAAGCGAACATTACAAGCAAGAGTATTCGTTTTCATCATTAACTCGAATGCTTTAATATGCATAAAAACCTGACCTTTATCATCACATGCACCTCGAGCATAAATTTTTTCATCCTTAATTACTGGCTCAAAAGGTGGTGAATCCCATAAATCCAATGGATCAGGAGGCTGAACGTCGTAATGTCCATAAACAATTACTGTTGGCAGGGAGCTATCAATTATTTTTTCTCCATAAACAATTGGATGGCCTGCAGTTTGGCATAATTCAACCTTCTCGGCTCCAGCATCCAACAAACTTTTTTTCACGAATTCAGCCGTCTTTAATACGTCTGCTTTATACTTAGAATCAGCACTTACTGACGGAATTCTCAACATATCTAATAACTCCGTAATGAATCGATCCTTATTTTGATCGATATAGTTTGTAATTTTTTCCATGAATTTGATTTAACTTTGTTAAATTAAGAATTCAAAGATAAAATAAACACGCTTTCACTCGGCACTTTAAGCATGAGATCAACTTTAAACATACTATTAGTTTTTTTAGGGCTATTAACTACTCTAAATTTAAAGGCACAAGCTCCGACTAATGACAATTGTAATACCGCTCAATTTATCTACTTAAGCGAAAGTGGTAATGCTTGTATTAATGCTACTAATTTAAATGCTACATCTGACGGAATATTTAATGGTTGCGATGCAGGTGCAGTTTTACCATTACCTTCTGGCGGACATGAGATTTGGTATTCATATACAGCTGCAGGAATTGTTAACTCAATAACTGTTACACCAATTGGCGCCTCAAGTGCACAACAAGTATCCATAACAGTTACCAATGGAAATTGTACAGTTGGTGGTACTACAATTTGCAATACAGCTGTAAACCCAAATGATCCCGCGTCAGTTGTATTTACACAAACACCCGGAACACAAATTTGGTTTTATGTTACTTCCTTAATAGCAGATGGAGATTTTCTTGTTTGTGTGAATTCTGTTGCAGGCCCAATTAATCCGGGAACCACATGTGGAACCGCTGCTAGACTTTGCAACAAACTAGATTTTTCGTCGCCTGGTACAGCTATTAATGGATTTGCTTTTACACCATCTTGCTTTAATTCGCCACCAGTTCGCCCGCTTTGGTATAAATTTACAGCAGGTAATAACGGACCTATAGAATTTGCAGGTTTTCCTACAGGGTTTGGAGGGTTTAGATGGGCAATGTATGATATTACTACAGGATGTCCTGGAGTAGAGGTTGCATGCAATAGTTTTTATGACCCATTTCAACCGTTTGGATTATCATCAACTGTTACGAATTGCACAAGTAATCCATTTTGTCCTCCAATAAATGTTTCTGCAGGTTCAACTTATGCTTTAATGATTGATGATACAAGTCAAAGCAATTCTGGGTTCGATTTTAATTGGACAACAAACGTTAAACTTTTACCAACTTCAGAATTCAGTGTTGATAGTTTAATCGGCTGTGGTTCATTAACAGTAGATTTTACCAATCAAAGTATATTCAATACAACAACTGCTTATTTTTTAGATTATGGAGATGGAAGCCCAACTTATGCAGGGAATGGAAATAATTTTATCCTTCCTTCACACTCTTATACACCTGGTACATACTTAATACAACTTACCTTAAATCAGCCTGGTGCTTGCAACCATTCTTTTTCAAGACAGATTATAGTATATCCAAAACCGAGTTCATCATTTGCAATATTGAACGATACGCTTTGTTTGCCTTCTGGATCATCCATTAATACAAATTTTAATAGCGCTTATGTTTCAAGTACGGCGAACTACAATTGGACTTTTTTAAATAATTCAAGTAACATTGTTAACAGTCCGGGTTCAAATACAGTTTCATGGAATGCATCAGGTATTAAACCCGTTAGTTTATATATATCAGAAAATGGATGTGTTTCCGATACTACTCGTGATACAGTTTATATTTTAAATAGTCCAACATCAACATTTACATTAAAGGATAGTGCTTGTAGCGATGAAGAAATATCTATATTGTACACTGGAAATGCCTTAGCTACTTCAAATTATAGTTGGAATTATGGAGGCGCAAATCTTACCAATGTTACCAATCAATCTTTTGATGCATCATGGAACCTTCCTGGTAAAAAACTGCTTTCATTAACGGTTACCGAAAATGGATGCATCTCAACACTACATCAAGATTCAGTCATCATTTCGCAAACACCTTCTGTAACCATAAATAGTTTCACACGAGTTTGTCAAGGTGATACCCTTACTTTCAATCCAATGGCAAATGGATCTGCTTCTGTAATTTATACTTGGGATTTTGGAACATCCACTTTTATTAGTGGCTCTATTGCTGATGCGAGCTTAGGTGTTTTTACTTGGAATACACCAGGCTTAACATACTGGACGACGACATCAGTATCTCCTGAAGGATGTAAATCAAATAAGGATTCCATTTCATTTACTGTTTATCCAAAACCAGATGCTTCTTTTGCAGTTACAAAAAACAAACTTTGTGGGGTTGATACAACAATTCTAACCTTTTCAGGAAGCGCTAGTACATCTGCAATTTATAGTTTTTCGAATGGTGGTTCGTTAGTAAATGGTGTTCTTCCAAACCCATTAACTTTAACTTTCCCTGGAGGTCCTACTACGTATCCGATATTTTTAAGCATATCTGATAATCTTTGTTTGTCAGATACAACAAGAGACACTTTGTTTGTTTATCCAATACCTGTTGCAGATGCTGGAATTGATACTGCATTGTGTTCGGGAACTGTAATTTCTATTGGAAGCCCTGCAATTTTAGGTCAAACCTATCTTTGGACTCCTTCAAAATATTTAAATATTGACACCATTTCCAATCCTCAAATTACTGTTCCTTATTCTGGACCTAACGACAGCTTGGCGACATATTATTTAACCGCGCTTTCAGGTGTTTGTAGTATTACAGATACTGTTAAAGTTAACATTCATCCACAACAATTTGCTTTTTACACTCCGCCAATTCGTCAATGTTTAAATGAAAATAATTTCAACTTCAATCCATCTTCAACGTTAGTTAATGGAGCAAAATTTATCTGGGTTTTTGGTGCAAATGCAATACCTGATTCAGGATTTACAAGTTCAGTTGCATCAGTTCATTTTAGTGCAACTGGATGGCAACAAATTACTTTAACAACTCAATCAAATGGTTGTCCTTCTTATACATATTTAGATAGTGTTTTAGTGAAAACTAGTCCGGTAATTTCGCTGGATGCTGATGTTTATAAAGGATGTCCACCCTTAACTGTTAACTTTAGTAATTTATCTTCAAGCTACCCAAATTCAACTCTTGTTTGGAATTTTGGTGATGGCAACAATTCAACACAAAACAATCCAAGTTATGTTTATAATAATGCAGGTACTTTTCAACCAACTCTTACAATAATCACTGAAGATACTTGCTCAACAACTGACTCCTTAAGCCAAACGATATTTATTGCACCATTACCGGCAGGAACTTTTTCAGCCACTCCAAGTATAGTTTATGATACTTATCCATTCGTTAGTTTTAGTAACCAAGATATTGGTATAAAGTGTAATTATAATTTCGGAGATGGTGATTCGGACACTTTATGTAATACATTACATGCATATGCAGATACAGGACAATATGTTGTTAGATTAATTACTGAAAACGTAAATGGATGTACAGATACTTCTTTTCAAACAATAATTGTTAAGTCATTTTATACATTATATATTCCAACTGCATTTACACCCAATGATGATGGATTAAATGATCAAGTTTCTTTTCCTTCGAACGGAATTGCATCTTTTGAAATTAAAATCTTTAATCGCTTTGGTCAATTAGTTTTTTCATCAATTAATGGGAATTCATCATGGAATGGAAATTATTTAGACACGAATACTAAGTGTCCAGATGGAGTTTATATTTACACTGGAAAATCACTTGATGTGAATAGAAAAAAACATTCTTTTACCGGAAAAAT
>JANPGA010000400.1:0-7730 GCA_031423735.1 Bacteroidota bacterium
ACATCCAACAATGAGTGAAGCATTAATGGAAGCATGTGCCGCAGCTTATGGCGAAGTGATTCACATGTAAAAAATATCGTAAATTAAAAAAGCGGGGATTACAATTGTAATCCGCGCTTTTTTTGTGCATACAATAATTAAATCAACTCCAACAACGCAACATTTTCTACATGCGCTGTATGAGGGAACATGTCCACAGGTTGCACTTTTACCACCTTATATACTTCACTCATCAAAGCAAGATCTCTAGCTTGAGTGGCAGGATTACAACTCACATAAACGATTCTCTTGGCTCCCGATTTATTAATTTGTTCCACAACATCTGCATGCATACCAGCGCGAGGAGGATCAGTAATTATCACATCAGGTTTACCGTTTAATAAAAAGAATTTATCTGTAAGTAAATCTTTCATATCGCCAGCAAAAAAACTGGTGTTGTTAATTTTATTTATCGATGAATTTAATTTTGCATCTTCAATTGCATCTGGAACATACTCTACTCCTACTACCGCTTTCGCATTTCGCGCAACGAAGTTTGCAATGGTTCCTGTTCCAGTATATAAATCGTAAACCATTTCAGTTCCTGTTAATCCTGCATATTCACGAGCTATTTCATATAGTTTTAATGATTGTTTACTGTTGGTTTGAAAAAAAGATTTCGGTCCAATCCTAAATTGTAATCCTTCCATCTCTTCAACAATATAAGGTAAACCATGATGCACTTTCAATTCTAAATCTTGAAGTGAATCATTTCCTTTTGGATTTACAACATACATCAATGATGAAATTTGCGGAAAATTTTTAACGAGAAAATCTAATAACCCTTTACTCTTTTCCTCATCATGCTCATACACCATCACAATAACCATTACATCACCTTTTAGTGTTGTTCGAATAATTAAACTACGTAAAATTCCTGAACGATTGCGAAGATTGATAAAACTAAAATCATTTTCCAATGCATATTTCTTTACAGCAATTCGAATACTATTAGAAGGTTCTGGTTGTAAAAAACATTCATCAATATCTAAAACTTTATCAAATCTACCTGGAATATGAAATCCTAATGCAGGTCCATCTAAAATTTCTTTTTCTTCGAATTGTTCGGCTGTTAACCATTTTCTATCTGAAAAAGAAAAATCTAATTTATTGCGATAATAACGAATATCCTCTGAACCAATAATTGGAAACATAGGAGGATTTTCGATTTTCCCTAGCCGTTGTAATGCATCCGAAACCAATTTAGCTTTGAAACGCAGTTGTGCATCGTAATCCATATGCTGCCATTTACATCCACCACAAACGCCAAAATGTTTGCAAAAAGGAGTAATTCTGCTTGACGATGGAGTAATTAGCTTCACAACATCCGCTTCTAAAAAGGATTTATGTTTCTTTTTAACCATCACATCTACAATGTCTCCAGGAACTGCTTTGTCGATAAAAACAATCAATCCTTCATGACGAGCAACCGCTTTTCCTTCGTCGGCCATGTCAAATACCTCTAATCCTTCTAAAATTTTACCTTTCACCCTATTTATTTTTGAGAGGTGACAAAATTAAGTAACTTTGAATGCAAGAGTTGAAAATGATCAAGAAGTATTTACTTTTTATTTTTTGTGTTTGTTTTGTGCCCGCAGCGCAAGGATTTCATATTGCAGGTGGCGACCTAACAACTCAATGGCTTGTTGGAAATACTTTCGATATCCAACTTACACTTTTCAGAGATTGCAGCAACCCTAACGGTGCTCAATTTGATCAATCCATCAATTTAGCAATTTATGATAAGGGTACAAATGCCTTAGCAACTTCAGTCATTTTAACTTTAGATCAATCATCTATTAACCCTATAGTTTTATCAGGAAATGGTTGTAGTCCACCTCCCTCAGTATGTTTAGAAAGTGGAAATTACCATGAAACTGTTGTTATCCCAGATAATCCAAATGGATATTATTTAGTATGGGAACGATGTTGCAGAAATAATACAATAATCAACATTGTTAGTCCGCAATCTACAGGTTTAACATTTTATGCAGAAATACCCGATCCGGCTTTGCATAGTTCTAGTCCGGTTTTTAATAGTCCTCCAGCTCCATACACTTGCGAATCACAATTTTTTGAATTTGGATTTCAAGCTACTGATGCAGATGGAGATTCACTAGTTTATGAACTTTCTGATCCATTAGATGGTGGTCATACATCAACCATGAATTCCAATCCTTTTGCGAATGGATCTGGAGGTGGTCAAATTCCTTTACCTGGTCCATTTATTCCCATTGTTTGGCAAAACACTTATAGTTTAAATAACATATGCGGAAGCCCTAACCCTTTAGTGATAAATTCTAGTACAGGATTGGTGCAAGGAACACCTGATAATATTGGGATTTATGCAATGGCTGTTACTGTTTATGAATATCGAAATGGTGTTCGAATAGGACTCGTTCGTCGTGAAATTGAATTTACTTCCATCTCTTGTAATGGAAATACTGCTCCCAATATATCACCAAGTATTGCTGATAAAAACTACGAAATTTATGCTACTGACACGCTTTGCTTCGAGGTAAACGCATCTGATGTAAATGGTGATTCTATTTACCTTGTACGCACTGGCGAAGTATTTGAAAATACAAGTTTAACATCTATAAATGCACCTTTTGCCATCGGTAATGATACAGCAGGAATAGATTCAATTTTTACTACTTTTTGCTGGACACCTTCCTGCGATCAAGTTCGTGACTCTGCCTATTTGGTAACGTATATAATTAAAGATAATGGTTGTCCTTTAGCAATCGCTGTAAATGGCAAATTCAAAATTAAAGTTGATCACATGAAAATTATTGATCGACCAAATTTGTTATGTCTAAAGTTTGAAAATGATAGTACGATTAAATTAATTAAGGTTCCCGACAATACAATTAATGCAAGATATTTTAAAGGCTATACTTTATATCGAAGTACGAATAGTGGGCCATTTATTCCTATTCAATTAATTCCTGATCCTTATGTAAATATTTTATTTGATAGCACCGCATTTGACACTAAAAATAATGATTATTGTTACTATGTAACTGGAATTAACAATTGCAATATTGAAAGTATTAATTCAGATACATTATGTTCCGACTTAGCATACAATGCTAATAAAAATTATTTCGAATCGGTATCTGTTGAAAGCAATAATTCCATTAAATTAAAATGGGAATCATTTCCAGATGGATTTTACTCTATTTATTACATCTACAGAAAGATAAATTCGATTAAAGGCGAATTTGAAAAAGTTAAGGAGATAAAAAATTATTCGGACTTTGATTGGACAGATAACAACATAAACACCTCAAAAAATTCTTATTGTTATAAAATGATTAATGAAGATGTTTGTGGAAATTTAAGTGTGGTTAGTGATGAAGCATGTAGTATTTTATTAAATGGAACTTCAGATTTTTTTATCAATAAATTAACATGGACGAATTACATAAATTGGAGAGGAAATGTTGGCGAATATTTAACTGAAAGAAGTGATTTGAATTTAAATATTCCTTATCGTGATGTTAAGGTAATTCCGTTTGCAGATACGATTGCAGAAGATCGCGACTTGCCACTAGATGGTGGTATTTTCAATTATCGAATACGAGCAAAAGAAGGGATTGGAGGAAGTAATGCAGAAAGTTTATCAAATGAAATTGAATTAACACAAGCACCAGCGATTTATATCCCAAATGCTTTTAGCCCAAATACAGATTCTAAAAATGATCGATGGGGCGTTGAGTCAGTTTTTGTTAAGTCATTTCAACTTGTGCTTTATAATCGATGGGGACAAAAAGTTTTTTCAACTGAATCCGCTTTCAATAAATGGGATGGCAGATTTGAAGGTAGTGAGGTTCAACAAGGAGTATATTTTTATTCTCTCCAATTTACGGGATATAATTCACGCGAAGTATTTGAAAAAACAGGTTCTGTAACTGTTTTAAAATAGGTCATTGTAATTTTCTAAATAGAATTTTAAAAGAGAATCACTATTAATTATTATTGCTTCCTCAAGGTCTATTCATTACCTTTGCATCTCAATATTACATCCATGAAAATAGTAGAATCTAGTATATCAAGTAACCAAGCTATTGAGCTTGAAGAAAAATATGGCGCACATAATTACCATCCTTTACCTGTAGTTTTAAACCGTGGCGAAGGTGTTTTTGTTTGGGATGTTGAAGGTAATCGTTACTATGATTTTCTATCTGCTTACTCTGCCGTTAATCAAGGCCATTGCCATCCACGAATTATTAATGCGATGATGGAGCAAGCACAAAAACTAACACTTACCTCAAGAGCTTTTCACAATGATATTTTAGGAGAATATGAGCAATTTATGACTCAACTTTTCGGATATGACAAACTTCTACCAATGAACACTGGAGTGGAAGGTGGTGAAACTGCATTAAAACTAGCTCGACGTTGGGGATATGATGTTAAAGGAGTTGAAAAAAATAAAGCTAAAATTATTTTTGCCGAAGGAAATTTTTGGGGTAGAACATTAGCAGCAATTTCATCTTCAACAGACCCTTCAAGTTCACGTGGATTTGGTCCATTTATGCCTGGGTTTGAAATTATCCCTTACAATAATTTAGAAGCCTTAGAAAATGCAGTTAAGGATCCAAATGTTGTAGGTTTTATGGTTGAGCCTATTCAAGGAGAAGCAGGAGTTTTAGTTCCTGATGAAGGCTACCTTTCAAAAGCATTTGAAATTTGTAAAAAAAATAAGGTACTTTTTATTGCTGATGAAGTTCAAACAGGAATCGCACGAACAGGTAAGATGCTCGCTTGTGATCATGAAAATGTTCGTCCTGATATTTTGATTTTAGGTAAAGCACTTTCAGGAGGAACAATGCCAGTTTCTGCAGTATTTGCTGATGATGAAATCATGTTATGTATTAAGCCTGGTGAACATGGATCTACTTATGGAGGAAACCCTTTAGCTTGCAAAGTTGCAATGGCCGCAATGAGTGTTGTTTTAGATGAAAACTTATCAGAAAATGCTGCTAAACTTGGTGAAATTTTAAGAGCTGAACTTCGTAAAATAAAATCAGATCGTATAACTTTAGTAAGAGGAAAAGGATTGCTAAATGCAATCATTATTAAAGAGAAAAATGGTATTGATGCTTGGGATGTTTGTCTTAAGCTTAAAGAGAATGGACTTTTAGCTAAACCAACTCATGGAGATATTATCCGCTTCGCTCCACCTCTAGTTATTACAGAAGAACAGATTATGGAATGTGTTGCAATAATCAAGAGAACTATAGAATCATTACCCTAAAGTAGATTGCTTCGCAAACACTTCAGGGTAATTCCACACTGATTAGGAAATAGTTTCAGGATTTGGTTTCTTAACAATGGCAGCCATAATTAAAGATAAAAGAACTCCAAATAAAATTCCGAAAACTAATCCAAATCCAAATTGGGAAATTGGGGTCATAAATTTGGCAGTCATTTGAATTTGATTATCGATCATCTCTTCGCTTAATCCACTTTCTTGAAGCTTTTCCAATTGTTGATTCATCTGAAAATCTATATAAGTTGGATCAATAAATTTAAGATATACAAAATGATAAGCTGCGCCTACTAATGCTCCAATGGCAGTAATTGCAAATCCTAATCGAAAGGTTTCACCAAAACTAATAAACCCATTATTGTTGGTTTGCCTAACTTCTTTTGCAGCCATAGCTATACAATATATAGGAAATACAAAGCCTATCATTTGAATTAGATTGGCATGCGCATTTCGATTTAGGCCTGTTACATACAGTATCATTGCGAATAAAATACCTAATCCTGCATTAATAAGTCCGAATTTGACAGATGGTTTCATAATTATTTATTTTTGATTGATTCCTATGATTAAATTTGCCTCAAATTAAACACATTCCTTAATAGGAACCAACTTATGTTCGTAAGAGCTATCGATGAAGTTAGTAAATATACTAGGCCTATCCATTCAATCATAAGAAGTTATGGCACAAATAAGGTTTATCCTGGTGCTGCAACTTTATTTTTTGTGAACGACAATGGAGTCGCAATTACTTGCCGTCACGTAGCTGAGCACCTCTTACAAGCTGATAAAATTAATCAACAATATCTTCAATTTTCACAATCACGCTTCCGTTTACGTCAGGATGAACATTATTCGGAAAACTTACGACAATTAGAACAGCAATTTAATATTCATCAAGATGGACCGATTCAGATAAAGCACAATTTTGTGGGTTGTTGTGATCGCTTTAGTAGTTTCGATTGTCACTTGCATCCACAATATGACCTTGCAATTATTCAATTTAAAGGATTTCAACAAATTGGATATAATGGATTTGCTCGCTTTGTTAAAGATGCTGGAACCGCAAAACCTGGTAAAATGCTATGCAGATTAGGATTCCCATTTCCAGAATTCACCAACTTCACCTATAATTATCAAACTGATGATATTGAATGGACGCGAGAAGGAAACCCAAGGTCTCCATCATTTCCAATTGAAGGAATAATTACTCGACTTATTTCACAGTATCATAAAATATCAGGTATTGAAATGAGTTCTCCTGGGTTAAGAGGACAAAGTGGTGGTCCTTTATTTGATGGAGATGGAGTTGTTTATGGAATGCAAAGTTCCACACGACATTTACACTTAGGATTTGATCTTGAAAACTTTGAAGTACCCATTGGACCAGGCTCAAAAAAAGTAACTAATATGCCTTTTTTACACGTTGGTCAATGTATTCACGTTGCAGTGATAAAAGAGTTTTTATTGGAGCATGGAATTCAATTTCATGAAGCTTAATTATTAAAATAGTTTAAGAATTTTGTACAAGTAATTCAGCAGCTTCTTCTCCTACTACAGTTCCAATTGCTATTCCCATTCCTCCCATTCGAACAGCACAAAAAAGATGATCACTTAGTTTTTTAATAATCGTAGTTTTAGTTTTCCCCAAACCCATTATTCCACTCCATCGTTGATCAACTGTAAATTCTTGCTTTGGCAAAATCACTGTTTGTAACAATTCTTCCAATTTATTTTGAACTGTATTTGTCAATCCAAAATCAACTGTTCTTTCTGTATCAAAATCTAAATTTCTTCCTCCTCCAAAAAGAATTCGATCACCAACATTTCTAAAATAATAATAACCCTTTTCGTAGTGGAACGAACCTTTAACTTTTAAATTTTTAATAGGATTTGTGATTAAAACTTGAGCTCTTCCAGGTTCAACTTCTAGCGCTGGTAACAATTGTTTAGCGAAAGCATTTGTAGTAACCACAACTTGTTTTGCAATGAAATCAAAGCCATTTGTAGTCGTAATTTTCATCTCACCATTTAACTCTTCTAACGAACTAATATCGATTCCATTTATTACTTCAACGCCTATTTCCCGAACATATTTCAAAAGCGATTTCATCATTTTACCAGTATCAATCTGACCTTCGCCTGAGTTTAAAATCAAATGATTTACATTGCCAAAACCAAAATCTTTAATGCAATTATCTTTAACTTGATAAATATTTTTTTTGCCCGTAATTTTCAAAAGTGCTTCATTAAAATAATCTAATCTTTCGATGCAATTGGTATAACTTACTTCATCTGCGGCAGCAAATACCTCATAACCACCGAGTGGTTCATAACCAATATTAACATCTCCTAAAATTGTTCTTAATTTCCTTAATCCATTCCATCGTCTTTCCACCAAATCGAAAACCTC
>JANPGA010000401.1:0-1700 GCA_031423735.1 Bacteroidota bacterium
GAATAGTTATCAGTTTCTTTACCTTGCGATCCAAAGTTTTATTAAAATAATTAGACAAACTAATAGCATACTCTGCTGACAAATCTTTCTTGTAATTAATAGTCCAAGCTAATACTTGAGAAACTGCATATATAATTCGAAATTCATCAGCATTACTGGGAATTTTAGTATTTAGAAACTCAAATAGAATTTTGGTATGACTATCTATAATGTCTGTTGCAAATTCAACTAAGCCACCGTGATGCCTCGAATAATAAAATAAAGAATTCAGCCATTCGATTAATGACGGTATTATGTTTAAAGCAATAAATGCATTTTTGCTATGTAAAAAACTATCAATCCATTCAAGATGAAAATCTGTTTTTTCTTTATAATCTAAATCATTTGATAAAGAATAAACTAACCAATCATGACACTCTGTATATATTCCTTTTGAACTGAAGAAAAATGAGACTTCAGTACAATTCATAAACTGAAGGAAATTTAATCTATGTATTTCATCCTCGTTTGCTATTTTTTTAGCGTTGAGTATATCCTCTAATATCCCCTTTGCAATCTTCTTAAGAGAATCAGGACCCAAAAAAGAATTTGCTTCAAATGAAGTTCCTATTAATTCATTCACATCATAAAGGTCTGCTTTTACTAAATCAATCTCCCAAATTGGAAGGGTTGCATCTAATATTGCATAAAGACTTGGAATACTTTCTTTAGTTTTCATACGATCTAATATATTAACCTTCCCTCAAACGCCTTCTTCAAAATACTTTGCCTTAATGCCTCTGCCTGTTGCAGGCTTTGAGTTATGCTTTCTTCCATTTTATCAGCTACGCTGAGGCGGCTTTCGATTTCTTGAACAACATTGTTTTGTTCGTCAAATGAACAATAAGGAACATTATAATCTCTAATTATATCCGTATTCAAATTTGGTTGAGCAGCACCCATATTAATTTTTCTCAACTCTCTGGTTTTACTCAACCAGAAATAATATAAATAGTGATTACTTTTTTCAGCCAATTCTAAAAATGCTGCAATCCCGTCATTCATTGTTGCATCTATCATACAAATTTTGGGAACTCCTAATGTTGCTCCACTGTTTGATAATAAAAGTGTGTTTGGTGAAATCTTTCTAGTCTTATGCAACCCTGCTTCTTTTATTGTGTATTTGTATGTTGTTAAAAACATTCCCTCATCTTTTGTTAAGTCTGCTACTTTTAAGAAAGGAATATGTCCGTCATAATACTTCGGGTCGCCTGCAGGGCGTGGTGACCCTCCTCTTACAACTTTACATAAATCAGCAATCTTCTCCATCTTCCATCCCTTCGGCAATTCTCCTTCTTTTACATTTTCATTAGTTAGCTTTCCCTCAAATGCCCATTTTAATACAGACTGCCGGTAGGTTTTTAGTTGCCTTTGCGCTGTATGCAGATTTTCTATGCCTTGTCTAATTCACTAAGCAATTCTTCTAATTTGGAAATAATGGCTTGTTGTTCCTTAATTGGAGGCAATCCTAATTCAATATTACCAACATCTGCTAGGCTTAAATTTGCTCTAGCAACATCAACTTTATTCAAGTTATAATATTCAAATGCTTTATTTGAATTTAGAAAATAAGAAACAAATTTATTCATTATCACGTCCGACAATCTGATCACAGAAACTGCTTGATTTATATTGGCATTATAATCAAGATTAAATATCGC
>JANPGA010000402.1:0-2645 GCA_031423735.1 Bacteroidota bacterium
GCATTAATAATGATAGTTGTTTCTGACTATATTATTGCCTTATTGGGTAGTGCTGTATTAACCTATTTAAAATTCATTTTTCCTTTTGTGTTTATCTTGGCATTAATCCCTTTAACGTATTTCCTTACTTTAAAATCTTTGTTGGTCGCTATAAATTATGCCTTTCAAAAATCACCTTCAATAGCAGTAGCAATACTGTCAATTATTTAAATTATTTATGGATTTTTGATAGGGGAGAATTGGACTAATTTTCCTGAATGGGCAAATAATACAATCGGAATAGTTGTAATAGTTGCTTCTATCAAATTCGTCTATATAGTTATGGGTAGTAGATTCACTTTTGAATTAAACCACAAAAAGAAGATTAAAAAGCTAGAGGATATGAAAGATTAAGTATAGTAATAGATTATTGAAAAAGATGATTTAAAAGGTAAATATTAAGAATTTAGTAGTGTTATTACTAATTCCAATAAAAGAGCTATTTTAGTGCCCCAAATAAGTAATATAACAAATAGTTATAAGTTAATTAAGTTGCTAATGATGCAAGTCATTGAACAGTAGATGTTAATAATTGTAATACTTTTGATGTTTAAATCAAAAATCAAGTATTTTTAGAAGTAACTTTGTGTAAGCTGGTATAGATATAGTATGTAACCCTGAAACATATATTATAATACTTCGTTTATTAGATAAAAAATAAGATGAAAAAGATAGTCATATCGCCCGACAATAAGAAGGCTATCGCCCTTTTACATGAACTAACTCGTCGTAAGAAAGAGTTAATTGAGAAACTTATGCCTAAGAATTTAGCCGTAAAAGCAAGGGAGGCTCGAAAGGCTAATTAAAATTGAATACTTATAGTTTTAGTCGTGAATCTGAAGGATCATGCATAACATATCAGTTTGAGACTTCTAATAATATTGCGTATTCTGTTTATTTTTGTAGCGATAATTATAATGATTATTTTAAAAATTACCCTTATTTATTAAATAATGCATTTGATTTTGGTTTTTTTCCTGTCCCACATCCACAAGATAATAAATATCATGACCCTAAGGTTTTTTCTACCATATTAAATATTGTTAAAGACTTTATAGAGTTTAAGGGAGATAATATAGAGTTACTCTTTCATTGCTTTGATGAAGATGATAGGCAGCATTTTAGGGGGAGACTTTTTAATATATGGGCAAATAATTCAGAATCCATTAAACTTTTAAAATCAAAAATTATAGAAGTTAAAGACGAAAACGGAATAAGTCATTTTATTGGATATTCTGTGTTAGATAAAAATAAACAAATGAATACTATTGAATTAGAATTTGAAAGTTTTTCAGATAGTTTAATTTCAAATACTAAATAAATAACAACAAACATTTCTATCTAGGCGATCTTCGGGTCGCCTTTGTTATTTCTACTAACTAACTCAAAGCATTTATCATAACTTCCTTACGATTACAATAGTTAGGTTAGCAAGGAGTAAGGAAGTTATGATATACTGTAACTAATTGATCCTTCCCGTATATCCTACTTAACATAATGTTAATTATAAAGCATAACCTCATTATCCAATCGGTTTGCTGTTATAATTCACGTTATATTAAGTAACCGCACAAACGCTAACGGTAGTCGAGTTTCATATCTATTTTCTTTTACTTTCTCACTTACTACCTATGTACGGGTGTTCGGCAGTAAAAGAAAATAGATATATTTGAGGGCATTAACAAGCATCTCGGCTTGTTTTCGAAGGCAACCGAGATGCTAAAAAAAAACTAACTAAATATGAGTAATATTGAGATTAGGATACTTGATGCTATTATGCAAGTTATCAAAAACAATAATAATATTGGTGAATCAGATTATGCTCATTTTGTCCCAATTTTAAAATCAGAAGGACTAGATGTTGATTTTATGCGTATCCGAAGAGCTGTATTATTTTTAAGAGAAATTAAATATGTTATAACTGACGAGCGACCAACAGAAGTAAATGGCAATAGTGTTACGATAAAAGAAGGTCTTTGGGTGTCCCTAAGCCATCAAGGATATTATTTTCTTGATTCGGGCGGCTTCCAAGGTGAAGCGACCCGTCAGAAAGACGCCAAATTGGTTGAGGTGAAACAGTTAAAAGTGTTGCGTGATATTCAGATTTGGATTGCAGTTGGAACGACGATAGCAGCAATTTATTATTTGCATCAATTATGGAGTTTTTATCATTCTTGTTGCCGTCCTCACTAAAAATAACAGACTTTTTCACTACTTTTTTAGGGAACAACCAATTTGTAAATCGTGCAAAAATAGAATCCGCATCCTTAGCTGTTTGTTTGTTGTTTTTCATGGTGTAAGTTTTTATGTTGTTGCCTATAATGAAATATTGGTACAAGTTGACGTTTTCGGGGCTTCTGTTTCTTTCAAAAGGGGTTTTACACTTGATAGTAACGTTGTGTGATTTCTGCCATTCTACTTAAAAAGTGTTTTGCCACTTCATCAAAAGTAGTAACACCTTCAATAAACTCAAATGAATCCGTACCGTTAGCTGTCGGCTTATTTAGCCGCTTCGGATCGTTCCCGATCTCGTTCCGATCTCTACTCTCTCCTTGCGCGAAAGGATCACCCACCAACGCTTACTAACGATCAAGAAATGCTCACGA
>JANPGA010000403.1:0-7248 GCA_031423735.1 Bacteroidota bacterium
CTTGAATTATTTATCTAAAATATTTGGATCCACTAAAATTCTTCCACAATGTTCGCAAACGATAACTTTTTTACGCTGACGAATATCAAGTTGACGTTGAGGTGGAATCTTGTTAAAACAACCGCCACAAGCATCACGAGAAATAGTTACTACTGCAAGACCATTGCGAGCATTACTACGAATTCTATAATAAGCGGTAAGTAAACGTTCTTCAATAACTGTAGATGCTTTTGCAGATTCAGCAGAAAGTTCTTTTTCTTCTTTCTCTGTTTCAGCAATAATCGAATCTAATTCTGATTTTTTATTTTGAAGGTCAATTTGGCGGTCTTCAAATGTTTTTTCAGAAGCTTCGATGATTTGCTTTTTTAAAGCTAACTCAGCAGAAAATTCTTTAATGCGTTTTTCGCTTAATTGAATTTCTAATTGCTGATATTCCATCTCTTTATTCAAAGAATCAAACTCGCGATTGTTCTTTACGCTTCCTTGTTGAGTTTGATATTTTTTAGTTAAAGCCTGAGCATCCTTAATAGTTTGCTTTTTCGCCTTCACTTGATCGTCGAGATTTTTTGCCTCTTCGGTGTAATTGGTGATGCGGGTTTGTAAGCCTGCAATCTCATCTTCAAGATCAATTACCTCCATTGGTAATTCTCCACGGGTAATGCGAATTTTGTCGATTTCGCTATCGATAAGTTGAAGTTGAAACAGTGCACGAAGCTTGTCTTCAATAGTATTATCGCCTTTTTCGATAGTACGAACCATTGGCAAAGGCTTTTTTGGAGCTTCAGCTACTGCAATGTCTTCTGTTTTCGAGGTCTTTTTGGTAGCCATGATCAAATATAGTTGATAGGATTGGTGTTTAATTCCGTCAAATGGACGGCAAATTTAGGGAATTTTTCCCTCATATAGGCACCTATTAACTCATTTGTAAACTGCTCAGTTTCAAAGTGTCCTATATCTGCGATCATTATTTTGCCATCTGCATCAAAAAATTGATGGTATTTAAAGTCGGCACTAACAAAAACTTGAGCCCCCGATCGTATAGCATTCGGCAATAAAAAGCTCCCCGATCCACCACAAACAGCAACTTTAGTGATTTTATCTTTTAAAGGCTCTGTAAAACGAATACTTGAAGCATTCATCGATTTTTTTAGATGGTTTAAGAAATCAGCTGCATTTAAAGGTGTTTCTAATTCTCCAACCATTCCTGCTCCTAAGTATTGGTGATTATTTGCAAGAAACGCTAACTCATAAGCTACTTCTTCATATGGATGACTTTTTTTAAGTTCGGCAACAATTTTATTTTCCAAATTTTTTGGATAAATAACCTCTATACGTGTTTCATTTTCTTGGTGTCGCTTATTTTTTTCTCCTATAAACGGTTTTGATGCATCATTTCCTCGATAAGTCCCAATTCCATCAGAGGAAAAACTGCATTCGCTGTAATTTCCAATGTTTCCTGCTCCTGCATTAAAAAGGGCTTGTTTTATTTCATCTGCATGAGCAATTGGTACATAGGTAACCAGTTTTCCTAGTTGATTAGCCATTGGTAAAAGTATTTTGCAATTCTTTAATCCAATTTTTTCACAAATTTTGGCATTTACTCCTTCAATAACATTGTCAAGGTTAGTATGAATTGCATAAATCGCAATATCGTTTTTTATGGCCTTAATGATTACTCGTTCTATGTAATTATTTCCATTAAGCTTTTTTAGTCCTGAAAAAACGATAGGATGATGTGCAATTACTAGGTTGCAATTTTTTTTAATGGCTTCATCAATGATGCTTTCTATACTATCAAGACAAATCAATGCCCCAGTAATTTCCATAGCTCCATTACCAGTAATTAATCCAGAATTGTCATAAGATTCTTGATAAGATGGTGGAGCAAGTTGCTCTAATGCTGTTATAATTTCCTTTAATTGCATGGTTTAATGTATAGGATTGCAAAGTTAATTAAGCAATTGCATTCTCAATGAATAATTGGTTTATTACTCCTACGATAGCTTGTTCCTCTTAAATATTCTATTTTCGCAGTATGAGGATATTGTTATGGCCTTTTGCACAATTATACGGATTCATTATTTTGATTCGAAATTTATTGTTTGATGTGGGAATTTTGCCTGAGAGATCATACAATTTCCCAGTAATTTGTATTGGCAATCTTAAAACTGGTGGTACTGGAAAGTCGCCTCATGTTTTTTATTTAGCTCAATTGCTTAATTCATATAAAAAAGTCACTATTCTTTCCAGAGGATACGGGCGATCTTCAAAAGGATTTTATTTTGTGAATACAACGGATTCCGCGGCTTTAGTTGGCGATGAATCACTTCAATATGCCCAACAAATGCCCAACCTATCAGTTGCAGTTTGTGAGAAAAGAGTACAAGGTATTGAACAGATTATTTCAAAAAAAGGTGTTCCAGAGGTATTGATTTTAGACGATGCTTTTCAACATCGATATGTAAAAGCCGGATTAAATATTTTACTTACTGAATACGATGATTTATATGTGAGTGATGCTTTATTGCCTGCAGGAAGATTACGTGAACCAACTTCATCAGCTAAGCGCGCAAATTGCATTATTGTAACTAAATGTCCAGCTTCTATTTCGGATTTAGAAATCAATAAAATGAATAAACAACTAAACCCTAACTCCAACCAGTCAGTTTTCTATTCTACTATTCATTACAATGAATTGTTAACCACCCAAAATGGAGATGGAGTTTTAATCAATGAATTGAAGGATAAAAATGTTTTATTGCTCACAGGAATTGCAAATCCAAAACCATTAAAATCATTTTTGTCAAATTATTGTTCAAGTATTGAAGAGTTGAAGTTTTCAGATCATCATGCATATTCCGTTGCCGATATGGTTCAACTCCGAAAGAAATTTGATATGTTTGCGATGTCCTCACAAAACAATACAACTTTAATTGTCACTACAAGGAAAGATGAGATGCGTTTGCAAAAGCCAGAGTTGAAAATGTTGATTAAGGATTTACCAATTGCCGTGATGGATATTGATATTAATTTTGTCGGTAATCAGTCAGTTGAATTTAATAAATTAATAAAAAATTATGTTGAATCGTATTAATGCCTCTGTTGAATATATTAAATCAAAAACAGGTTTTACTCCTGAAGTTGGAATTGTTTTAGGATCCGGACTAGGCGGCTTAGTCAATGAAGTTGAAGTTGAACATGCTTTATCTTATAGTGATATTCCTAATTTTCCTGTGTCTACAGTTCAAGGTCATGGAAGTAAATTGCTTTTAGGAAAATTAAATGGAGTTAAGGTTGCAGTTATGCAAGGTCGCTTTCATTTTTATGAAGGATATTCAATGCAAGATGTTGCTTTTCCCATTCGAGTATTAAAATATCTTGGTATAAATCGATTATTTCTTTCAAATGCAAGTGGAGGTATGAATCCTAATTACCAAGTTGGTGATTTAATGGTTATTGATGATCATATTAATTTAATGGGAACAAATCCTCTAATTGGACCCAATATCGATGAGTTAGGTCCTCGTTTCCCTGATATGAGTGCACCTTATGATCCAGGCATGGTAAAAATTGCAATGAATATCGCCAAATCAAAAGGGTATCGTTGCCATGCTGGTGTTTATGCTGCTGTTACTGGCCCAACCTACGAAACACGTGCAGAGTATAAATACATCCGTATTATTGGTGCTGATTGTGTAGGAATGTCAACAATTCCTGAGGTGATTGTAGCTCGCCATATGGATTTGCCAGTTTTTGCAATTTCAATTATTACTGATATGGGCGGTCTTGAAGATGTTCAAATAATCACCCACGAGGAGGTGTTAAAAGTGGCTCAAGCAGCTGAAGTAAAAATGACAACTTTAATTAAGGAACTTATTGCAAAATAATTTTATTGATCATTACTTATCTTCAAGGTTATGTAATAAATTATAAAATAAGTTTTTGTTTTAAGAAATGTTGTAATTTTGAAACACACACTTCTTAAAAATGAAAAATATTAAATTCGTTTTAATTGCTGCTTGCATTTTAATTGTTAGCAATGCTTTTTGCCAAGTAACCTATCAATCTCAAAACATTTCCTTACTAAGTAACTGGACAAATCCTAATATTCCTGCAGAACCAAGTCATGGATTAAAGTACGGCGGTATTTGGGGTTGGACAGATGGGTTAGGAAAGGAATATGCTATACAAGGAGCATCTGATGGCACTTATTTCGTAGATGTAACCAATCCTACCAATCCAGTTCAAGTTGATTTTGTTCAAGGTCGCCGACCAAACTGTTTGTATCATGAAATAAAAACGTATAGCCATTATGCTTATTTAAGTAGTGATGATTATTCTCCAAATTCTTTTCAAATTGTAGATTTACAATACTTGCCTGATTCAGTTCATGTGGTTATGGATAGTACGTTAGTTTTTGAACGTGCACATACCATGTGGGTTGATGGTGATAAGTTATATGCTGCTGCTGTTAAAGGAGGATATGCTGTTTATTCTCAAATGGCTGTATTTAGTCTTGCTAATCCCGAATCTCCTGTGCTTATAAGTATGATTGAGAATGATTACCCTACTTTGTTAGGAAGTCCAGCTCATGATATGTTAGTTCGAAATGATACGGTTTATGCTTCAATTGGCTATGATGGTTTATATATTTTCCATTTTAATTCAGCTACTAATCATTTTGAATATATAAATTCAATTACCAATTATGTTTCTGGTGGTTATAACCATAGTAGTGCATTAACTGCAGATGGTCACACTTTAATTTTTTGTGATGAAGTACCCAGTGGATTGCCAATGAAAGCACTTGATGTAACTGATCTGCAAAATTTGGTTATTAAGTCAACATTTTCTAGCAGTTCGGGGGCAACTCCTCATAATCCTTTTATGATTAATAATACATGTTTTATAGCATACTATCAGGAAGGGTTACAGGTTTATGATGTAAGTAATGCTTCCGCTCCAGTTTTAGCGGGATATTTTGATACACATGTTCAATCTCCTTTAGGAGGGCCATTCACTCCTGACCCATATGCAGGAGCTTGGGGAGCTTATCCATTTTTACCAAGTGGTAATGTGCTTGTTTCAGATATGCAAAACGGATTATTTATTTTAAATGTTTCGATAATTTTAGGAGTATCAAATCCTCTAAATACTGCTTCTAATTTTCAGGTATATCCAAATCCTACTAAGTCAAATAGCATGTTGCAATTTAATTTTAAGAATCTATCAAAAGAAATTTCGATTTCCTTATCCTCTTTAGACGGTAAGGATTTAATAAGCAACAAAATATTATTTAATAGCGAACCAAATTTTAAGCTACCTAATTTATCAGATGGGATATATATGCTTAAAGTGAAAACTGAAAATAGTTTAGAGGTAAAAAAGCTAGTTATTCATAATTGATTTGATGGTAAAGTATCCTAAATTGTTAACATCAATTTTTCAACAATAGGTAAATCGGCAGGTGAAAAATTATATTTTTTAAAATCATGAATTGGTGCCCATTCAAAAGCATCATGATCAGTTATTGTTGGTTTGCCACTAAATATTTTGCAAGTAAATGAATGCATTGAAAGAGATTTCGCATTTGATATGTATTCATAATCCAGAAATGGTTGAATATTGTTGATTTCAATATTTAACTCTTCTTTAAGTTCACGTTTTAGTGCACTAATGAGTGATTCGCCATTTTCAACTTTACCTCCAGGAAACTCCCAAAATCCTTCCATAGTCAAACCTTTACGTTTTCTAGCAATTAGAATTCTCTTTCCTGTTTCATCATAAATGATCCCTGCAACAACATGAATTAATTGAGACATAATTGTGGACGGATTTAATTCGATGCTTTGTAAGTAGGTTAAAACAAGAAGAGCCCCGAATTACGGAGCTCTTCTTATGCAAGCAGTGGTTTATAACCTTTAAGTTAAATTAATTTGTTTTAACAATACGAGATACTGATTTAGCATCACCTTGTTGAATTGTTACGAAATATATTCCGTTATTTAATTCAGCACCAAACTGAAGTGACTGAGTAGATGATGAATATTGGTATTCTTTTACTAAACGACCAGAAACATCAGTTACACTAACAGAAGCAGATTGATCAGCATTAAGATTACGAACAACTAATTGGAATGATTCAGTTGAAGGATTTGGGAAGATAGAAGCTTCGATAGAAGTACCGTCTAAACGTAATGCTTGAGTTGCATTAAGATTTGAAACTGGCGCTCCTGTACGAAGTGGTGTAAATCCTATCTGACAAACTTCTCCATAGCAATATGGCGTTCCACCAATAACTGCACGAACACGTACATTGTAGAATTTACCAGGTAATAATGCTGGAGTTACATTTGCAAAGTTTACCCAACGAGTATTTGAAGTATAAGTCCAAAGAATTCCTGGCTGAGTAGTTTCTTCAAATTCAAATTGATATTGAGGGACAAAATTTAAATAAGTTAAAACTAATTCGCTACGAACGCTATCAGTTGGAGTAAAACTAAAGTTACCACAATAAGCAGTATTCAATTTAGGCTCACGAATTGAACGCACTACTATTCCGTTTGGATTAGTGAACTCACATGAATTGTTTACTTGAACAGTCAAATAAACAGTTACCGTATCAAGAACTGGAGGAGATACTAATGGTAGACCATCTAATAAAATACTAACACCTTGTGTTGTAGCGCCTGTTGACCAAGTATATCCTGAAAAACCAGCATCAGCGGTTAAATTAACGTAACCTGGCTTACAAACAGTAACTGGCCCTACAGCTGTAATTGTAGGAATATAATTAGCATCAAATGACTCGACGTGAATTGTTGCTGTTGAACTTGTATTACATCCGCCAAAATTATTGGTAATAGTTACTGTGTAATCACCTGTTGCACTAACAGTTATGTTACGATTTGTTGCTCCAGTACTCCAAAGGAAGCTGCTGAAGAACTGACCACCATCGGCTGTTAAAGTTACGCTTTGGCCTGCACAAATGTTTGTTGAACCATTAGTTGATATAGAAGCATTTGTAAGAGGAATTACAAACAATGGAACCCAAGAACTACGAACTTTTCTAAGACTTCCATTAAATGTTCCTAATACAGTTACACGATAAAATCCGGTTTGAGTAACAACAATTGAAGAAGTAGTTGCCCCTGTATTCCAAGAATATGAAAAAGGACCAGTTAAATTGGTAGTTACCGCGTCTAATTTAGTTCCAGCACATACGATCGGTCCTGTAGGGACAATTGC
>JANPGA010000404.1:0-7668 GCA_031423735.1 Bacteroidota bacterium
TCTACTTGTCCAACGAAAGCACTTGCTACATTACTCAGAGCTTCAGCACCACTTACACGCATAACAAAGTTCATTGCACGTGCTATAACAGAAACAACTCGTTGCATTACACCAAAATGATACAGAATTGCAACAAGCACACAAACAAGAATAATAGTTGAGGTAACATTGAACGCAAAAACAAATCCTCCATTAATATAATTTCCAATTGTACCATCAAATTTAGAAACAGCAATTCCTCCATATACAAAGGATGCTCCCTGACGAGCGAATTGTTCTATTTTTTCCATTCCATGTCCTAACTTTTGAAAAAAGGCTGTAACAGGAGGAATTTTTAAAACTAAAATCGCTATCAGCAATTGCAAAGTGACCCCACTTAAAACCAACCTATAATTGATTGCTTTTCTATTATTAGATGCTAAGTACGCAATACTAAAGATGAGCGCTATCCCAATAAGACCAGTAAATCTTTCCATATCGTATTTTAAGGTGGTTTTTAACGATTAACCCTACGAATATACGTTTCTAAATAATATACAGCCAAAACAAACAAAAGATTTATCAGTTGGATCCATTATATAATAAGGGACTTCTAAAAATCCTCAAAAAAAAAGAGGCTTCATTTCTGAAGCCTCTTTCTATAATTCCCCTTTTTCAATTCTGAATTCTACATTCTGAATTCTGAATTATTTAAGCTAGTGTTCTTTTCACTGCCACATTTTCATATCCTTCAATAATGTCGCCAATGCGTATGTCGTTATAATTATGAATATTTAATCCGCAATCCATTCCTGCTTGAACTTCTTTTGCATCGTCTTTAAAACGCTTTAATGATGCAAGCTCGCCACTAAATGCTACAATACCATCACGTACAATTCTGATTTTAGTGTTACGGTTAATCTTACCATCTAACACCATACATCCTGCAATTGTTCCAACTTTAGGTATCTTGAACACTTCACGAACTTCAACATTACATATTATTTTCTCTTCAAATTCTGGAGCAAGCATTCCTTCCATTGCTGCTTTCACTTCGTTAATTGCATCGTAAATGATAGAATATAAACGAATATCAATTTGCTCATTCTCTGCAATTTTACGCGCACTTACAGATGGACGAACCTGGAATCCAATGATGATTGCATTCGATGCTGAAGCAAGCATTACATCCGACTCGGATATCTGTCCAACACTTTTAAGAATCACATTTACTTGAATCTCTGGATTAGAAAGTTTCAATAACGAATCTGATAATGCTTCAACTGATCCATCCACATCACCTTTCACAATTATGTTTAACTCCTTAAAGTTACCAATCGCCAAACGACGACCAATCTCATCAAGTGTGATATGCTTTTGTGTACGAATACCTTGCTCACGTTGTAATTGTAAACGCTTGTTTGCAATTTCACGTGCTTCGCGTTCGTCTTCCATAACATTGAATTGATCACCCGCTTGTGGTGCTCCACTCATTCCTAAAATCATTACTGGTGTTGATGGCCCTGCAACTTCAACTTTTCCTCCACGCTCATTAAACATCGCTTTTACACGACCCGAATGACAACCTGCAAGCACAACATCACCAATTCGTAACGAACCATTTTGAACAAGAATTGTAGTTACATAACCACGTCCCTTATCTAATGATGATTCAATAACGGTTCCTTTAGCTAAACGATTTGGATTTGCTTTTAACTCAAGTAATTCTGCTTCAAGTACTACTTTTTCTAGTAACTTATCTACATTTAATCCTTGCTTAGCAGAAATATCCTGACTTTGGATTTTACCACCCCACTCTTCAACTAGAAGGTTCATGGATGCAAGTTGTTCTTTTATCTTTTCAGGATTAGCTCCTGGTTTATCAATTTTATTAATTGCAAAAACAATAGGCACGTTTGCCGCTTGTGCGTGATTAATTGCTTCACGTGTTTGAGGCATCACGCTATCATCAGCCGAAACAACAATAATAGCAACGTCGGTTACCTTGGCACCACGAGCACGCATCGCTGTAAATGCTTCGTGACCGGGAGTATCTAAGAATGTTATTGATCGTCCGCTTTCTAGTTTTACTTCGTAAGCACCAATATGTTGAGTGATACCTCCAGCTTCTCCTGAAATTACATTTGCTTTACGGATATAATCAAGCAATGATGTTTTACCATGATCTACGTGACCCATAACCGTTACAATTGGCGCACGTGTTGTTAAGTCTTCCGGATTATCGTCAACATCTTGTATTGCTTCTTGAATTCCTGCAGAAACAAACTCAATAGTATATCCGAACTCACCAGCAACAACGGTAATTGTTTCGGCATCTAAACGTTGATTTATGGAAACAAAAAGTCCAAGGCTCATACAGGTAGAAATAATCTGTACAACTGGAACATCCATTAATTTTGCTAATTCATTAGCTGATAAAAATTCTGTTACTTGAATTATCTTTTCTGACTGTTCAGTAGCAATTGCCTCCTGGCGCTGTGCGTGAAGATCACGTTTTTCCTTACGGAATTTTGATGCTCTAGATTTTCCAGTTCCACTTAAACGAGCAAGTGTTGCTTTAATCTGATCTTGAATTTCTTTTTCAGTAGGTTCAACTTTTGGTCCTGCTGGAACGATTGGTCCTCTTGGTCCTCTATTAGGTCCACGATTTGGTCCACCTGGTCCACGATTTGGTCCTCCTGGTCCGCGATTTGGTCCACCTGGACCTCTGTTTGGTCCACCGCCAGTTCCTGCCGGACGAGGTCCACCTGCGCCGGCTGGGCGCGGTCCACCTTGGCCGCCTGGACCACCAGGTCCACGATTTGGTCCTCCTGGTCCGCGATTTGGACCTCCGCCTGGAGTACGTTCACCTGGTTTTGCAGTTTGATTAGATCCTGCAACAGGATTGGAACCTTTACGCTTACGTTTACGGCGATCGCCTTCAAAATCTGAAGAAGATGCAACCGGTTTTTTCTTTGATTGTTCAGTTGGTAAAACAATTTTACCAATGATATTTGGTCCTGATAATTTATCTATTCGAACAGAGATATGCTCTGGCCCTGTTGGAGCTGCTGGCGTTTCTACTTTATCAGCAGTTGGTTCATCAGGTTTTTTAGGTTCAACTTTAACAGGAGCTGCAGCAACTGGTGCTGGTTTCTGACTTCCTGGTTTATGAACTGTTGATTTGCCATCGTGAATTTTAACTTCTGGTGGCTTGGCGCCATGAGGTTTTACTCCTTGTGATTTTGAATCTGGCTTTTTAGTATCAGATTTCTTTCCTTCAACAACTTGAGGCTTAGAAACAGGTTTGCTTTGAGCAACCTTTGAGGCATTGGCACTATCCTCAGCATCTTTCTTTGCTTTGACAGATTTTGCTTTCTTTTCTTCTTCTGTAATTGTATTCGCAGAAACTATAGGAGCCGGCTCGTCTTCTTTTTTCTTAGAAGATTTCTTCTTAGGTCCAGTTGCATCTAAATCAATTTTACCAAGAATTTTTGGAGAGTCGGATAATCCTGCACTAGCTTTTATTACTTCAGGACCTTCTGACTTTTCTTTTTCAACATCTTTTGCAACAACTACTTCAGGAACAACTTCAACTTCTTTTTTAGGAGCTGGTGCTACTGGTTTTGCCTTATCTGCTGCTGCAGATAACTTAATATTATCTAAACTCTTTTTAAGATCAACGTCATTATCCTGATCTTGTTCCATTTGCTTAGACTCATTGGCATGTGGTTTTGCTACAATAACAATATTGTCACGCTTGAGTTTTTCACGCGTAACTTCTTGAGCATCCATTTTTGCCAGCTTATCTGGTTGATACTTCTCCTGTAAAAGGACATACGTCTCTAAAGGGATCTTCGTATTCGGGTTGCTATCAACCTTCACGCCTTTCGACTCCAGGTACTCTACCACATGTTGCAAACCAACGTTAAACTCTTTGGCTGCTTTACTGAGGCGCACTGCTTTATCTTCTGCCATTCTTGTCAGATTCGGTTCTTTTGTGGAACAGTGATCGGCAAATCCCTGTTCTTGTTGTGATGGGAAAGGTTATTAAACCCTTACCATCATTAAATACTAATTATTATTCAATCCGATTACAAAATGAATTCAGTAATCATCGATATTTTTTTATTCAAACTCGGTATTCAAAATACGCATTACTTCTTTAATCGTTTCTTCTTCTAAATCCGTTCTACTCACAAGATCTTCAACAGAAAGTAGCAATACACTCTTTGCTGTATCGCATCCTATATTTTTCAATTCAGTGATAATCCACTCATCAATTTCATCAGAGAATTCTTCAAGATCAACATCTTCTTCTTCATCTTCACTATCACGATAAACATCAATTTCATATCCCGTTAAACGACCCGCTAATTTAATATTATGACCACCTTTTCCAATAGCCAATGATACTTGATCAGGTTTCATGAAAACAGCAGCGCGATGTGTTTCTTCATCCAACTTAATCGATGTGATTTTAGCTGGACTTAATGCACGGGTAATATATAATTGAAGATTTGTTGTATAATTAATAACATCAATATTTTCATTGCGTAATTCACGAACGATACCATGAATACGGGATCCTTTCATTCCTACACAAGCGCCAACTGGATCGATACGATCATCGTAACTTTCTACCGCTACTTTTGCACGCTCACCTGGCTCACGAACAATATTTTTAATAGTAATTAAACCATCAAATACTTCAGGAACCTCCTGCTCGAATAATCGCTCAAGAAATAATGGAGAAGTACGTGATAAAATAATTTTAGGATTTGAATTTACCATTTCAACGCGCAATACCACCGAACGTACAGCATCACCTTTCTTAAAGAAATCGGCAGGAATAGTTTCAGGCTTTGGGAGAATTAACTCATTGCCTTCATCATCCAATACCAAAATTTCTTTCTTCCAGATCTGATAAACTTCACCGGTAAGAATTTCGCCAACACGATCTTTATATTTACGATAGATCCCGTCTTTTTCTAATTCACTAATGCGTGATACTAAATTTTGACGCAATGCTAATACAGCACGACGACCAAAATCTTCGAGGAAAACACGTTCTGTTAAATCTTCTCCAACTTCAAAGTCGGGCTCAATTTTAACAGCTTCTGCGTAAGCTACCTGAGCTACGTCATCTTCAACCATCCCATCTTCAACAATAGTACGGTTTCGGTAAATCTCAAGATCACCTTTATCAGTGTTGATAATCACATCGAAATTATCAGCAGTTCCATATCGCTTACGTAACATTCCACGAATTACATCCTCAAGGATGCTCATCATCGTTGCTCGGTCGATATTCTTTACATCCTTAAACTCCGAGAAGGATTCAATTAATACCTGATGGTCCATTTCACTTAATGAATTTAAAATTTAATATGAGTTTAGCTTCCTTAATATTTGCATAGGTTAGGTTATGCACCACTTCAGTAACTATCTTTTTCTTATTTTCTTTGCGACTAACTAGCTCTTTCAATTCAATGCCTTCGTCGCTTGCATCTATTAAAGTTCCTTTTATTTCTCTACCATCTTGGTCCAACACTTTCATCTCACGACCAATACGGCGAAAATATTGTTGTGGAACCATCAACGGAGTATCCATTCCAGGACTAGAAACCTCTACGTCATGCGTTTCCAAAAAACCCGAAGGCTCTAATTCGGCATTTATAAATCGGCCTAAGGCTGAACATTCATCTAAGAGAACTCCAGATGGTTTATCAATAAAAATAGCCAATCGGTTTGGTGAAAATTTTACATCCACCAAAAACTGATCTGTATCCTTCAACTGCTGTTCAACCAGCGACTTAATATGATTTTTGTCCATTTTTCCTAAATGAAGAAGGGGACTTTTAGTCCCCTCAACGCTATTTCACAGCACAAATATAAGCAATAAAGCCTTAAATAAGTAAAACTTTTGGGATTTAGATAGAATTAATCTCCAATTTAAAAATTTGTAAGTGTCCGATAATCAGATAATAGATGTTTTATTTGACTTTTATCAGAAAATTGAAGGCCTATTTATCGTCTTACGGTAATGCAATTATGTATACTTGCATCCAAATGTTATCGATCAGTTTTCAGGATAAAATAATTTATTCCTGTTCCATTTTATTATCACAATTTATTAATCGTGGAAAAAATCCTCGCAACGAAGATTTTAAAACGATTTTAATTATTCGTCAGGATGAAATTGGTGATTTATGTTACTCAACCCCACTTTTTGAATTATTAAAGAAACAATATCCTAAAGCTTACATTACTTTGTGGTGTAGATCTTTTGCAGTGAACCTCGTTCAAAATGACCCACATTTGGATAAAGTACTGTTTAATAAAATAGAACTTGAAAAACACTACGATCTTATTATTGATTTACGAGGAAAATGGGTAGGATTAAAATACGCATTTTACCATCAACCGAAGTACCGACTAGAACGCGGGTTGGTACGTTTAAAAAACAAACGTAAAGGACAACATCCGCATGAAATTCAAACTGGCTTTGAAATTATAAAACCACTTTTAAAAGTTGGAACCACTTTACCTGATCCTAAAATTTATAGTTCGGAAAAAGACCAGGAAGAAGCTACGCATTTTGTAAACAAACATTCATTAAAACGTTTCGCAATATTTCATACTGGTGCTCGTCGTGAATTACGTGTATGGCCAGCTGAAAGATTCGCAGCAGTATCCATTCACTTAAAAGAACAATATGATTTCGATACCGTTTTTATTGGCGATAAAAATGATGTTGAATCAATCAAAATAATTCAAAGTCAAATTCCTTTCAACACTTTTTCGGCAGCGGGTGAATTAAGTTTGTCGGCATTATCATCATTATCAAAAAGTGCCGCTCTATACATTGGCAACGAAAGCGGTCCTTTACATATTGCTGCATTAAGCAATATTCCTTGCCTTGGATTATATGGTCCTGGCGAGCCTTACGTTTTTTATCCTTATGGAAAAAAATCGGCTGTAATTCATCACATTTTACCCTGCAATCCTTGTGATCAAATTCATTGTGTTCATCCTGAAAATCCTTGCATTAAAAGGATAACACTTGAAGAGGTGAATGAAAAAATTAGTTCATTAATGAATAGTAAATTCTAATATTTTATCAGATAAATGGATCTCATTTTTAGAAAAATAAATGCCAATGAGTTTTTAAAATATCGACAAATACGATTGGAATGTTTGCAACAATTTCCCGAATATTTTGGATCAACCTTTGAAGAAGAAAATGCTCAGCATGAACTAATTTTTGAAAAATATATTAAAGAAGAAAATCTAGATCATTTTATGACTGGCGCTTTTGATAATGAAGTACTAATTGGCATTTGTGGCTTTGATCGACAGGGAAGAAATAAAACAAAACATCGTGGAGAGATCGTTCAGATGTATGTAAACGCTAATTATGCAAATAAAAAAGTGGGAGCCAATTTATTAATCACCACTATAAATTATGCATTTATAAATTCCGAAATTGACCAAATAACATTAAGCTTTGTTGAAGGGAATTCAAATGCAAATAAGCTTTATGAAAATATTGGGTTTAAAATTTACGGTAAAATTGAGCGGTATTTTAAATCAGGAAATAGTTATTCAAATCAGTGTTTTATGATTTTGGAGAGGGAGGAGTTTGAGGGTTTGAATGATTCAAATTGTCTGAACCATGATTTATAG
>JANPGA010000405.1:0-6034 GCA_031423735.1 Bacteroidota bacterium
ACAAATAAATGAATCAAAATAAATACTTGGTTTTAGTATTATCAATCTTCCTAATTGTTGGAAAAGTAGACGCTCAATGGCAAGGAACCATGTTCCCTACTAATGGTATTATATACTCCCTTTATAACAATGGAACGGATATTCTTACAGGTGTAGATGCATCTTTTCCAAATATGGTTGGAGTCTATATTTATGGAAGTAACTGGACAAACACTACTCTAAAACCAAGTACTCGTATAACTTCTGTAATCGGCAAAGGAACCGAAATTTATGCAGCAGGATTGGTTGATGTTGGAGTATTTTATTCTAATGATTATGGTATAACATGGAATCAAACTTATACGGGGTTACCAACTACATTTTTAGGACAAGTTTTAGCAATGAACACACTTATCTATGGTGACTCAGGAATTTTTGTTGGGTCTCAAAGTGGAGTTTACAAAACTTATAATAACGGAAATAATTGGATCCCCTCTGGGTTAACCAATTTAGATGTTCGAATTTTAGCTAAAAACGGGAAAACTATTTACGCAGGAACTTATGGAAACGGAGCTTATATTTCAACAAATAACGGAAATAATTGGACTGCGATAAATACAGGGCTTACTGATACTATTGTAAATACAATTGCGGTAAATGGTAACGATTTATATGCAGGGACGGATAAAGGGATTTTTATTTCGAGAGATGGAGGAAATAATTGGTCTGCTGCTACCAATGGCTTACCAATAGTTAATGTTTATAGCATATCAATTAAGGGTTCATTTATAATTGCAACTACTGCAAATCAAGTCTTTATTTCTAGTAATAATGGTATTAGTTGGATAGCATCAAATACTGGACTATTTAGCCCTGATATTTTCTCATCAGCATTTAGAAAAAATGAAGTTTATGTTGGAGCAAATGGATCAGGAGTATTTACAAGACCAATTTCACAAATGACAAATTGCTTTGCGTATAATACAACTTCTTATGATTCTATACAAAATCAGTTTACATTAACAATAGATTCATTGACTTCAACAATGGCAACGTCGTACCATTGGGATTTTGGAGATGGTAGTACATCATCAAGCACTACCCCAACACATACCTATGTGAAAGACAGTTTATATTCAATTTGCATGACTGCAATTACTTCATCAGGTGATTCATGCACTTATTGTCACGCAATTGGGAAAGATGTAAATGGAAATATTATTCTCCGAAATGGAGCTATTGGATTTACGCTAAATGTGAAAAATTATAGTTCTACAAGTGTTATCGAAAATCCCTTAACAGAAGATAGAATTAATGTTTTTCCAAATCCGTTTTCTAATTTAACAACAATTAATTTTTCAAGTACACAGAAAGTCATCAATGTGAAATTATTAGATTTACTAGGAAAAGAAATTAATAGTTGGGAAACTAAAAATATGGATAAATTAGTAATTGAAAAAGAATCCTTACATCCTGGAATTTATAATTTGCAAATTATTACAGATAATAAAAATGTATTTAACAGAAAAATCATCGTACAATAGAATTGACAAATTTTTAATAGGCTAATGTCAACTAATTATCCAAATGAAATGAAAATTGAAGATGCTTTAGAGCTCTATTTTAAAAAATATCATTTCGTTGATGGTGGATATAATGACAAATATTTTAAAATAAAAATAGGAAAAATATATATTCCTATTCCGAATACTAATGCTAGGATAGAGGCGGTTAAACTTCATGATATTCATCATTTGTTAACAGAATATACGGCAGATTGGAAAGGTGAAGTTGAAATTGGAGCTTGGGAAATTGCTTCAGGATGTAACACATCAATTGTCGCTTGGTTTTTAAATTTTTGCTCATTTTCCATTGGGTTATTTATTTATCCTAAAGAACTTTTTGAAGCTTTTATGAAAGGCCGAAATGTCAAAACCAATTTGTATTATGATTTCCTATACAATGATGACCTTTTAAAGAGAACAGTAGGAAGTTTAAGACTAGAACTTGAAATAGAAAAAAGCAAACAAAGCGATTTTAGAGATTATACATATTTTTTTCTATGTACATTAATTGTTATATTTTTAATTATTGCTTTGCCAATACTATACCTTTTTTAAAAATTAATTTGGCTTATGAAAAAATTAGAAGGAATCCTACAAGAGCTAGAATCAAAAATTTCTAAACAGGATTTAATTAATCATAAAATATCCAAATCTACTGTAGGTTGGCAGATAGAACATATCCTATTAACTATTAACTTAATTATTGGAGCCATTAAAAAATCGAACCCTAATGAATACAAATGGAAATTTAGTTTCCCAAGATTGCTAATATTTACAATGAATAAAATACCAAGAGGCAGAGCACAAGCTCCTAAAATTGTTCAGCCTAAAGATAATTTTACAGTTGAATCATTAAAAAAACACTTAGAATTAGCAAAGAAAAATATTCATGAATTAAATTCGTTAAAAAAGAATCATCATTTTGATCATCCATACTTTGGAAAATTAAACTTAAAACCAACTATTAAATTTCTTGAGATACATACGAAACATCATCTAGAAATAATTAATGACATTATTAAAAGTGGCAAGTAAAATACCCTAATTTATTACAACATAATTTGAATTCACTAAAAAAATCAGATCGTTTTCTTTCAGTCATTGTCTTGGTGATTATTTCTATGTGGATTATTGTAAGTTACTTTAATCGATTAGTTGATGACGACCTTATAATGGTTGAATCTGTAAAAGAATTAGGTGTTTGGGGAAGCATGATTCACTTTTATAATGGATGGAATACTAGATGGGCTGCTTATCTTTTACAGTGCAGCTTCTATCAATTCTGGAGCTTTACAAGTAAACCAATCTATTATAATTTACTTACTTTGCTATTTATGGTAAGTTGTTCGTATGCTTTAATAAATTCTTTTCTTAAAAAAACGATTAATTCACTTATTTCGAAAACAGAAACATTAAAATTTAGTATATTATTTTTTGGTGGATTAATTTTAACTTCTTATCACATTGGTGATACATGGTTTTGGGTAAGTGGATCAACAATGTATGGTTGGAATTTAGGTTGCGGAATTTTAATATTATCAATTTTATTTAACGAATATAAATGGTGGCAAATCCCAATTCTAATTCCTTTGGGATGCTTCATTGGTGGCGCAGCTGAACCATTTGCAGTTTGTTTTCTTATAGCCTCCCTCCTATTTTTATTTCGGCGTTTTAAAAAAACGACTAAGATTCCAATAAGATTAATTACAACATTAATTGCAATTGCAGTTTCATTCGGAATTGCATTTGCAGGAAAAGGTCATGAAGTAAGAAGTGAACTTTTACCTTCAATTGGAATTCTTGAAATTATTTTACGCACAATCTATTTTAGTTTGAAGATTATACTTTGGCATTCACCATTGAGAATTATTGCTTCCATCCTACTCTTTATTCCATTTTATAAACTTGGGCAAGAAAATAAATTAACACCCAACAATAATTTATTCCCATTTCTTAAGAAAAAAGTTTTACCTATTTTTTTCCTTTGGATGGAATGGGTCTTCCTCCACTGCTTATTAATAACTAAACTCATGGGGAATTACGGTCCTCCAAGGGCATGGAGTTCTATTAGTTTACTAACTGCTATCTTTGTAGCATACTTAATGTTTGAAGCTGGCAGAAGTGATATTTATCAGCAATTAAAAGCAAAAAGAGCAAATAGGATTTCATTAAAAAAGGATTAAAATTAATTTGAATACCAACACCGATGAGCAACAATAAATTAATAAAAAGTCAAAAAAAAGAAACCATCCATTTTAGTATTATGGGGGAATATATTGAACTAATAAAACTATTAAAAGTAACCGGCCTTTCGGATACAGGTGGTGAAGCAAAAGCAATGGTGGAAGGTGCTCGTGTTACATTAAACGGACAACCAGAATCAAGAAAGAGAGCTAAAATCCGCAAAGGAGATAAAGTTGAGATTCATAGTCATATTATTATTGTTGAATAACCAATGGATATTAAAGGTTCTAAATTAATAGCATTAGAATTATCAATTTCTTTATCACAAGTTCAACAAAGTATTCGACTATTTGAGGAAGGAAGTACAATTCCATTTATTGCTCGTTATCGCAAAGAAATGACTGATGGATTGGATGAAGTTCAACTGGCAGACATAAAATCATTGTGGAATAAATTCGAAGAATTAGAGAAAAGAAAGCTTGTAATCTTAAAGGCAATTGAGGAACAAGGTAAGTTAACAGATAATTTAAAAACATCAATTCTTGATTGTACTTCAATTATTGATCTGGAAGATCTTTATCTCCCATATAAGCAAAAGCGAAAAACTAAAGCAGCCATTGCACGTGAAAATGGATTACAAGGATTAGCTGATTTTTTAATGTTACAACAATCAGGAAATGTTCAAGCTAAAGCAAAGAATTTCCTTAACAAAACAGTTATTAATGTTGAAGATGCATTGCAAGGTGCTCGTGATATTATCGCAGAAACTTTAAATGAAGACAAAGAAATTCGTCGTGCAATTCGTTTATTGTTTTCAAGAGATGCTGTTCTTTATTCAAAAGTAATAAAAGCTAAAACCGAAGAAGCAGTAAAATATAAAGACTACTTTGATTCGAAAGAAAAATTAACCCGCTGCCCATCACATCGTGTACTTGCAATCATGAGAGGATGTGAAGAAGGTTTTTTAAGAATAAGTATTGAACCCGATGAAGCGACTGCAATTAATCAGTTAGAGCGTAGAATTATTCGTGCAAAAAACGAATCCTCCGAAGAAGTTCGGATTGCTGTTGCTGATAGTTATAAGCGATTAATTGCGCCATCCATAGAGAATGAATTTTATCAATTGGCAAAAGAGAAAGCTGATTTAGAAGCCATAAAAGTTTTTGCTGAAAATTTAAAACAGTTATTATTAGCGGCGCCACTAGGACCTAAAAGAATTCTTGCAATTGACCCTGGTTTTAAAAGTGGATGCAAGCTAGTTTGTTTAGATGAACACGGAAATATAAAGTACAATGAAACGATTTACCCGCATCCTCCACAACAATTAATTAAACAAGCTCATGCAAAAATTTATCAATTATGTGAAGTTTATAAGATAGAAGCAATCGCAATAGGTAATGGTACAGCCGGACGAGAAACCGAGAATTTCATTCAGAATATTAAATTCAATAAAGATGTTCAAGTTTTTAGTGTAAACGAACAAGGTGCATCAATTTACTCAGCGTCTTCAATTGCCAGAGAAGAATTTCCTGAGTATGATGTAACCGTTAGAGGAGCAATTTCAATTGGCAGAAGATTAATGGATCCACTTGCAGAATTGGTAAAGATAGATCCTAAATCAATTGGAGTTGGTCAGTATCAACATGATGTTGATCAAAATAAATTGAAGAACAGTTTGGATATAGTAGTTGAATCAGCTGTTAACTTGGTTGGTGTTAATATAAATACAGCGAGTAAACATTTATTGAATTATGTTTCGGGAGTTGGTCCGCAGTTAGCTGGTGCAATAGTGCAATACCGTAAAGAGTTTGGAACATTTAATTCGAGAGAAGACTTAAAAAATGTACCTCGATTAGGAGCTAAAGCGTTTGAGCAGTGTGCTGGATTTTTAAGAATACGAAACGGAAAAAATACACTCGATAATACTGCTGTTCATCCAGAACGTTATTCATTACTTCATACAATTGCAAATGATTTAAAATGCAGTATTGATGATTTAATAAAAGATGAAAATTTAAGGAGTAAAATTCAACTTGAAAAGTATGTTAGTAATGAAGTAGGTTTACCAACTTTAAATGATATTATACAAGAGTTAAAGAAACCTGGATTAGATCCTCGTAAGAAGATAAAAGTATTTGAATTTGCCAAAGGAATTACAAAACCTGAACATCTTCAGATTGGAATGAAATTGCCTGGCATCATTACAAACATCACAAAGTTTGGTGCGTTTGTAGACATTGGAGTGAAACAAGATGGCTTAGTTCACCTTTCAAATCTTGCAAATAAATTTGTAAGCGATCCACTCG
>JANPGA010000406.1:0-1992 GCA_031423735.1 Bacteroidota bacterium
AATTCATAAAAATTTTTAAAATTTTAGGTTATTATCTACATAAATCATCTTGGATAAATGAATATTAAATTAACAATCCTAAGTTCTAAATTAAAAATAAGTTTTAGAAAAATAGTACTTTCTTTTCTTCTTTTGATATTATGGTTCCCGCTCATTGCTTTGGGTCAAGATAATACTATTGATTACATAGGTCGATTGCCGAAGAAACCACTAAAACCGGGTCAAGATACTGTGCGAACAATTGATCTATTTGATCGCTTTAAATGGGAGGTTACCTTCATTAGTGACAAAGGCAAGCAATTACATTACCAATCTACAAAATGTGATACGTTAGAAACTCCTGATGACTTTAAAGTAGTGAAAGAAATTTATCACGCTAATTTTAAAATTGATTCTAGTTTAATAAATAAAATAAATTCACTTCATTATGATACAAAAGGTTCGATAAAGATTTCAATTAATAAAAAGGTTATTGTTCAAACAGGAGAGTATGTAAAAGATAAAAATAACAAACTACATAATTTTTATTTGAATAAATATATTGATTTTGTTTTTTCCGATACACTTCAATTTGTAGAAATAATTTATTCTCCTCTACCAAATGAGTCACGATTTGAAATAAGTATATGCCAATATGATTATGCGAAAGGACGAATAGAATCAAAGAAAATTAGTGAGCAATTTAGCTTTGCTAAAGGATTTTATTATCTAGCATTTGGTCTTATATTTCTTTTGATTTTTCTGTTTTATAATCTAAAAAAGGAAAATTTATATTTTGCTGGTTTTTGTATAATGGCTTCATTTTCTTCATTAGTAGATTTCTTAGAAATAGATTTTTTACGAAGTAATGGTTTATTATTTCTTATTGTTTCTCTCGAATTTTTATCGCTTTTCCTATCTAAGATGTTGTTAAATAAAGAAAAGTCCAAAATACCTTTAGTGATTATTTTAATAATTTCCATACTAATAAATTTGCCATTCTTTCGATTAAATATTTCATCAAATTCAAATGGTTTCCATATTTCTGCTGGTGGTTCTGGAGAGAATTGGTTTTTTATAATTTCACTTATTTTATTAATGATTTATGTTTGTTTCTCAAATTTATATTATCTTTTACAAGGGTTTGGCCAGAAAAGATGGGAAGCTAAAGTAATAGTTTATATATGTTCGGGAGCTACATTACTATTAATTGCTTTACCATTTATTTTAACTGCTCTTGATGAATATGGTAATTCAGAATCCAAAATCGGAACATACTTGTTGTTTATAGCATTAGCAATTTATCCAATATCTGGAGCAATAGTATTAGGAAGAAGAAATGGTTTGGATCAAAAGAAGTTAGTAGAACAAATTAATTCTATAAAGAAATTATCAGACGAGAATTTAGAAAAGGAATTAGAGAAAAAGCAAATTTTAGAAAAACAAAATCAAGAGCTTGAACAAAAGGTGAATGAGCGTACACGAGAAGTGCTTTTTCAAAAAGATGAACTTGAAATAAAAAGTAAGTCAATTACAGATAATCTCAATTATGCACAACGAATCCAATCTGCTATCTTGCCAGATATAAATCTTATTTATAAAACACTCGAAGATTCATTTATTATTTACTATCCAAAGGATATTGTTAGCGGTGATTTTTATGCATTTGCAGAAAAAAATAATCGTGTTTTGATCATTGCAGGTGATTGCACTGGTCATGGTGTTTCGGGTGCCTTTATGAGCATGATTGGAGTTTCATTGTTAAACCAATTAATAAATGAAGGTGGAGTAGTGGAGCCTGATTTAATTCTGAACCAACTAAACAGTTCTATTATCGATACCTTCCGCCAAAGCGTAAGCGAATCTAATGATGGAATGGATGTTTCTGTATGTTCATTTGATTTGGAGAAAGGTTTGTTGCACTATGCAGGAGCCAATCGACCTCTATGGCTTGTACGTGACAATGCTTTAATAACTTTTAATCCAGATAAATTTCCAATTGGCGGATTGCAA
>JANPGA010000407.1:0-2558 GCA_031423735.1 Bacteroidota bacterium
AACCGCTCCTACTGTCGATTCCTGTCGACCCCATATTTAAAGAACTGGAACAAAGATAACAATCTTTGTTCCAGTTCTCAATTACGAATTACAAATTACGAATTACGGCTATATTGGCAGGAAATAAAATCAATTTGAAAAAAATGTCAACTGTCTTCAGTATTTGGATACCCCAAATTTTAAAGTGCTTTAGAATCCCATAAATGAAATTAAAATGACTAACAATCTTTGTTCCAGTTCTCAATTACGAATTACAAATTACGAATTACGGCTATATTGGCAGGAAATAAAATCAATTTGAAAAGATGTCAGTTTATTGGCCTTTTTTAAAATAATCCCAAAGAGGGTCGGAGGGAGGTTCGGCGATAATGTTGATTACTTCTTTTGTTACTGGATGTTCAAACGTAATTGCACGCGCATGAAGGTGAATGGAGCCGTTTTCATTACTGCGATTAAAGCCATATTTCAAGTCACCTTTTATAGGACAACCAATTCCCGAAAGCTGAACACGAATTTGATGGTGCCTTCCTGTAATGGGTTTTACTTCAAGCAAAGTATAATTATCAGACTGCGAAAGAATTCTATAATCAAGTTCACTCAATAACGCTCCGGTCTTTGGAACTGAAGTGGCGTAGCTCTTATTCTGCTTTTCATTTTTCCAGAGATAACTAATTAAATGATCTTCTTCTTTGGGAGGTGGATTTTTTACTACCGCCCAGTAGGTTTTTTGAAGATCTTTCTCTCTGAATAATTTATTCATCCTTTCAAGACCTTTACTCGTTCTTGCAAAAACAACAATACCACTAACAGGCCTATCAATACGATGAACAGTTCCTAAAAAAACATCACCAGGTTTTTTATATTTTTCTTTTATATAAAGTTTAACACGATCACCAATTGTTTCATCACCTGTTTTGTCGCCTTGTACAATTTCACCTGATTGCTTATTTACTACAATAAGATGATTATCTTCAAATAATACTTGTACGGGATATTCTTTTTTCATTTAACAATTTTCAAATCACTATAGTACTTCTAAATTGCTAAATTAGTATTGCTCATTTTTATTTGGAAAATCAACCGACTTAACATCTCTGATATAATGTTCAGTAGCCTCTTTTATTTGATCATATAAATTCAAATAACGACGTAAAAAACGAGGATTGAAATCTTTGTTAATTCCCAACATATCGTGCAAAACTAATACTTGTCCATCTGTGCCAAAACCTGCTCCAATTCCGATGGTTGGAATTCTTAAACTAGAAGAAACTTCAGTAGCAAGTTTAGCTGGAATTTTTTCTAATACTAAAGAGAAACATCCAATTTCTTCAAGTAATTCGGCATCTTCTCTTAATCGTTGTGCTTCTTGTTCTTCTTTTGCTCGAACAACATAAGTTCCAAATTTATAAATAGATTGTGGTGTTAATCCTAAATGACCCATTACAGGAACACCTGCTGAAATTATTCTCTCAACAGCTTCCTTAACTTCTCTGCCACCTTCTAATTTTACACCATGAGCACCCGTTTCTTTCATAATACGAATTGCTGAGTTAAGTGCTTCTTTCGAATTTCCTTGATAAGAACCAAATGGAAGATCAACAACAACTAGTGCTCTTTTTACAGCCCTCACAACTGAAGCCGCATGATAGATCATTTGATCTAAGGTTATAGGCAACGTTGTTTCATGTCCTGCCATTACATTACTTGCTGAATCTCCAACAAGAATTACATCCATCCCAGATTCATCAACAATTTTTGCAAGACTATAATCGTACGCTGTTAGCATCGATATTTTTTCACCCTTTTTTTTCATCTCCAACAAAGTATGTGTGGTGATAATCCTTGCTTCTGCTTGTGCTGACATAGTAATTCAGATTTAGTTAATTATAATTAAGAAAAATTTATTTAATAGTTGGCAATGAAAATTCCCTTTTACTATTAGTGATTTTTTTTGTGCTATCAATCGGTTGTGAAGGTAATACTGGTTTTACATTTCCAGATGTGGATTTAGTGGTAATGGTTGATGGATTGTTTTGTTTTAATGAATCCTTCAATGCTTGATTTTCCTTTAATAGTAGTTCGTTTTTCAGTTTTTCACTTTTAAGATTTTTTGAAAGATTAATAACTAAATCCCCGTTATCATTTCCCTTTACCATTTCTTTATATCCTAATAATTCAGTGTTTACTTTTAATAACGAATCAAACGATGCTTGCGCCTTTTTTATTTGAAGATCTAAACTTTTAGCAGCCTTACTATTTGCGATTTTAAAATCTTCATATTCTTTTTCTGCACTTTTTAAACTTTGGATGATTTGTTTTTGATCTTCAGTTTCTTCAGTGAGTTTATTAATTTGAGTCTTTAATAAAATTATCGATTCTGCAAGTGCCAATACATCATTTTCTGGAGAAGATGAATCTGTTTTTTTTATATCATCAGCAATTACTTCATTACCTTTTTGGTTTGTAAAGAGATATAGAAAATCCACTTTACCTTTACTTCCTGGACCAATTATATATCCAATTTCACCAACCTTATAAGCAATTTCAGTAAATGATAA
>JANPGA010000408.1:0-3215 GCA_031423735.1 Bacteroidota bacterium
GTATTCAAAATAGAAATAAATTCGAAGTAGAAATTAATTATGCAGGAAGTAATTATTATATTTGCTTCCTGCTTTATAAAACTTAAGTTATCTAAAATGAAATTCACAAAAAAGTTCGTAGTTTTATTCTTTTCTATTTTACTTTTATTTAATTTTTCATGTAATAAAATTTTTGTTCGTTTAATGGGATACAAGCCCCCTTATTTTGAGACTGAGCAAAGTTTAAGATCATTCATGGTTAAAGAACCAATTGAAATTAATGCTGCATATCAATCTTCTGATAGTTCTTCATTTTTGAAATTATTAAAGATAAATGAGAAGTTTGGAAAAATAATAACATTTAATAAAGATGGAATTATACAAACTTATAATGAAAAAAATACATGCCCTGGTCCAGTGGAAAACTATTTAAATGGAATCTGTAATAGAACACCTTTAGCAACAGATTCAACAGTAAATTTTAAAGATTTTTTGAATTTGTTGAAGCCATTTAATAAGGAAAGCATAAATAAGATTGATAAATCAGCGGATTATACCTTTGTCATCTTCTGGGCCGTTTATTATGGAAAGAAAAATCAAGAGTTACATAAATGGAACTCGATTATTGAAAACCAAAAAAAGGATTGTAAAATTAATGTGCTTTTTGTTAATATTGATTTTGGAGCAAAAGATTTCGGATTTACTAAGCGAACTAAAATAAACACTAATTTAACAATTGAACATCCTTAATTAGTTTTTAGAAACTCTTTTTGTGGGAACTAATAAATTTTTTGTTGTTGGATATATTTTCTTTGAGCTTTAAATTTTGAATTTAATTGTAGCTGCAAAACAATTTAATTTGTTTTATGTTGATTAAGTTGTGATTCCAAAGAATAATAAATTATCCATCATAAAGGCTGATTTCTTACATTTGCATCGCAAAATTGTATTCTAAAAATACGCAGTACCTATAAAACACTATGGCACAAGACCGTTTCCAGGGCCACGATTACTACCAAGTAGATGAGCTCTTTACAGAAGAACATCTTTTAATCCGAAATTCTGTTCGTGAATGGGTTAAAAAAGAAGTTTCTCCAATTATTGAAGATTATGCTCAGAGAGCAGAATTTCCGAAACATCTATTAAAGGGATTAGCAGATATTGGTGCATTTGGACCTTATATCCCAACAGAATATGGTGGAGGTGGACTAGATCAGATTTCTTATGGTTTAATAATGCAGGAAGTTGAGCGTGGTGATTCTGGAATTCGTTCAACCGCCTCCGTTCAAAGCTCTTTGGTGATGTATCCAATTTACACTTATGGATCGGAAGAACAACGTAAAAAATATTTACCTGCTCTTGCAAAGGGAGATATGATTGGATGTTTTGGACTTACCGAACCAGATCATGGCTCAAATCCTAATGGTATGATTACCAATTTTAAAGATGCTGGCGACCATGTAATCCTTAATGGGGCAAAGATGTGGATATCAAATTCTCCGTTTGCACAAATTGCTGTAGTTTGGGCGAAGGATGAGAAGGGGGATATTCGCGGTTTAATTGTTGAACGAGGGATGGAAGGATTTTCAACTCCAGAAACTCATGGAAAATGGTCATTACGTGCAAGTGCAACAGGGGAGTTGGTTTTTGATAATGTTAAAGTGCCTAAGGCAAATATTTTTCCGGAAATAAAAGGATTAAAAGGGCCGTTAGGATGTTTAAATTCTGCACGTTATGGCATCGCTTGGGGTGCAATTGGTGCTGCAATGGATTGTTATGATACTGCATTAAGATATTCAAAAGAACGAATTCAATTTGGTCGTCCTATTGGTGGTTTTCAATTACAGCAAAAAAAATTAGCTGAAATGATAACTGAAATCACTAAAGCACAACTGCTTACATGGAGATTAGGTGTTTTGAAAAATGAAAATCGCGCAACTCCTGCTCAAATTTCAATGGCTAAACGTAATAATGTAAATATGGCAATTACTATTGCTCGTGAAGCACGACAAATGTTAGGTGGAATGGGAATTACCGGTGAATACCCAATTATGCGTCATATGATGAATCTTGAAAGTGTAATTACCTATGAAGGAACACATGATATTCATTTATTAATAACAGGAATGGATGTTACTGGTTTAAATGCATTTACATAGAACTAGAATAGTTGCTCATAAACAAAGAAATCCACCTAATTAGGTGGATTTCTTTGTTTAAGGACCAAGTTTAAATACTGATTCGATTGGTTATAATGTATAATTTTCCTCCCAAGCACTGAAAAGTTCATTTAGAAATAAGTTTTCTTTAGGACTAATTTCATGATCAGCAATTACTAATTTCACTGCAAGATCAAGAAAGTGAGTTCTTTGTTCAGCTGTTGAATCTAAATAAAACGCATTCATCGAATTATTGAAATGAATAGGATAATCTTCACGTGCAATTGATTTGATTAAATTTAATTCCTTTTCTGGGTTTATTGCTTCGTTAAAGTTTTCCTTAACATACTTAAGGATTACTTTATCTTCTTGTTGATGGATATCGCTATCGACTGAAGAAAGAATAGTTAACATATGAAAACCTGCAACTGCCTTGTTCATTATTTTGAATTTTTGTAATTGATACTGAATAGCTAAGGTAATAAAGATAGATGAATATTAATACAATTAATACGAATTCCTTGCAAAGTGTCGTAAACAAAGAATAAAGTGAAACATTTGAAGGATGAAAAAGGTAAAAAACGCTGTTGTAAACTATAATTTCCTGCCGAAGATTTATTACATTTGCGGCCGTTAGATTTTACAATAGTGCATTAGGTCGTGTGGCCGAGCGGTTAGGCTGAGGTCTGCAAAACCTCCTACAGCGGTTCAAATCCGCTCGCGACCTCAAACAAAAAACCCCATTCCGCTTACGGAATGGGGTTTTTTGTTTTTATTGAACCAAACTTGCTTGAGAGAAAATGTGCCGATGTGCCGATGTAGTAATGTTTGCATTGAAGGGGGGATAATTCTTTCTTTAGTTTGAAGCTAAAGACGTTCCTATAGATTTTTGATAGAAAATCCAGCGGCTAAACTTAGTCACTAATCCACTTGCGGGACATCTTTTTATTAGGCAATTCTTAATTTACAAATAAAGGCTGTTAAAATACTTACTCTAGATTGTATATTAATTTAATGAAATTATTCTAACACAAGAGAAAGATATCCATACTAATTTAATTATTTCTATTTGAGAAT
>JANPGA010000409.1:0-14226 GCA_031423735.1 Bacteroidota bacterium
ATTTATTATGTAAAAAATATTTGAAATTTGAGAATTATCTATTGAAATTATTAAAAAAACAAACAAAGATATTTTTATTCAAAAATCGAATACAATCCGAAGAAAACCATAAATATTGCTGCGGAGGTTAATCCATATAAAAAGATATTTTGCAACTCAGGAATTGGATTTGTTAATGTTAACATACAACTAATAAATCCTAATAACCCACCGGAAGCTAAACAAATAAAACCAATCATTTGCTTCTTGGCATTTTTAACCTTTTTAAATTCTGTTATATGAATGGATATTGTGTCACTATCCCACCCAAATGAAATCATTTTTTCTGTGAGTGTTTATACATCAACCTTCTCAGAAATCCATTGATGAATAAAAGCCGAATTTACTGACGGAGTATTATTCATCACAATTAATTTAAATTAATTCCCTTAGTTGATTTTAAGTACTAAATTAATTATAAATATTTAATTTCACAAGAATTTAAATAATTTACACTTTTCTTTTTAAAGTATAACTTTTTATTAGGCTCCAGACGGAATATTCAATTTTGGACGACTAAGAAGGTCTTAAATTGGGTTATTGTTTATACCATATTAATAAAAAAGCACCTAGCCGGAATGATATTGATTAAAACAAACTAATTTTGGATTACTTAAATTTGCTATGATTTGTAAAAAAAAGTCCAACTTACAAGATTAACTAAATTTATTAGTACAATTTCAGTAAAATAAGGAATAGAAAAAACAGTAATACTGTAAATTTCTATTTATAAAATCGTATTTGAAGGGGTAATTAGTAGAATTATAATTTTGCGATCTAAATACCTATTAATAAAATATACCTTGTCCAATTTTAGTACTATAAAAATAAAATAATTAACGCGTTATATGAGCAAATCTATCAACCAGATAAGAATGAAAGTTATTCTTCTTTTTGTATTCACTTTATTATTATTCACCAAATCTAGTAAAGGACAAATAATTACTAATCCTGGCTTTGAGTCATGGCCACCTTTTTGCCCATATAATGTAGCTCCAAATGGTTGGATTAATTTTTCAACTAGTTTAGGCCCTGACCAAGCAGGAACTTGTGCTGGAATGGTTACTTCTTTTCAGGGAAACTCCCACATGAATTTAGTTTGGACAAATGCAGGGTTGAGGGAAGGAACTAAGCAAGCAATAAGTGGATTAGTGGTTGGAGAAACATATAACGTAAAGTTTTATGCTATCCATGATCAGGGATTATATGCATCGAATGGTTCAGTAATTTTAAGTTTTTATCATAATAGTACCCTCTTGTTTTCTACTCCTGAATTGTTTTCAGGTGGCAGCTGGACCCCATATAATGTAAGCTTCACTGCAATCTCCACTATTGATACAATAGGTTTTCAGGTAGAACCCGGAACAACAGGAACTTCAGGTTCTGTTGGCGTGGATGCAGATTCAACTACACTTATTACGAACGTAACGAATATAGATCAAGAAACTGAGTTTAATATTTATCCTAATCCATTTGTTGACATTTTCACTTTGTCATTCTTAAAGAGTAATTACCAAAATAAATATTATTCAATCCAAAATTTGTTAGGGTTAACAATCGTTCATCAACAAGAATTAAATTCTTCAAATAGAATTGTTGTTAAGGATTTACCTAAAGGAGTATATATTTTAAATTTGTATATTAATGATAATCTCCTTACAAAAAAGATAATTAAACAATAGACGATATATTTTATTGAAAAAAAATAGTTGATTTATCATTCTTTATAAGTAAAAATTCTAATCTCTAAAACAACCAAATTTGTAAAAGTGAAACTAAAGATAATAATAGCACTAGTATTTTTTTCAAACACTATTTTTGCTCAAGCAGAAAATGAAAAACTAATAATCACTCACCTTACGGGAGATTTTTATGTTTATACAACCTTTAATAAATACAAGGACGATTTGATGCCTGCAAACGGACTTTATTTGGTAACAAATATGGGCGTGGTTATGATAGATAGTCCATGGGATACTACACAGTTTCAACCACTACTCGATAGCATTAAATCACGACACAATGCTGATGTAGTAATGTGTATTGCTACGCACTCACACGAAGACCGAACTGCAGGACTTGAATATTATAGTAAGAAGGGAATTAAAACATATACCACAAAACGTACTGATGATATTTGTAAAAGAACAAATGCGAAACGACCTACATTCATAATTAATAACGATACTATTTTTACAATTGGACAATATACTTTTCAAACTTATTATCCAGGCAAAGGTCATGCTCCCGACAATATCGTTGTATGGTTTGAGAAAGATAAAATTCTTTATGGCGGATGTTTTATTAAAAGTGTAGAAGCAATCGACCTTGGATTTCTTGGTGATGCGAACGTAAAGCAATGGTCGAAATCACTTGTAAAGGTTCAAAAAAATTTTATTAATCCTGCTTTTATTATTCCAGGTCATCAAGATTGGATAAGTAATAAGTCATTAGAGCATACACTGGAGTTGACAAGAAAACACTAAAAATCATTGCCAGAATAATAAATTGATAGAAAATTGGCTTTAATTTGTGGTGATTAAAAATTAATGAAGAATAAATCCTTTTATTTGATTTTTTTTCAATTTTATAAAACTAATAAAATTAAAATATGGAAGTACATCATCACGGACACGTTCACGAAACAAAAAAATGGAAAGAATATTTATTCCAGTTTTTTATGCTTTTTCTTGCAGTGTTTTGTGGCTTTTTAGCAGAGTATCAATTAGAACATGTGATTGAACAAAAAAGAGAAAGAGAGTATATACATTCATTGGTAGCTGATTTGAAAAGTGATCAACAGATTTTATTACAACATAATTTACAAGTAAAAACAGGAGCTATTATGATGGACAGTTTAATAACACTATTAAATAATCCTACTTTAATAGATAGTAATTCTGGCGATCTATATTTTCTGGCTAGGTTTGCTCCACGTTTAATGCCGTTATCAACTAACAACCGAACTTTTGAACAATTAAAAAATTCCGGCAATTTCCGACTTATAAAAAATATCGAAACCTCCAATATGATCATGTCTTACTATGAGAAATTTCCTTTAATACGATTGTTAGAGTCGGTTAATGAAACAGAATTTACCGAATACAAAAAAGTAGCGTCTAAAATTTTCGATCCCGCTGTTTTTATTATGATGGAAGGGAAAAATGGAGAAATAAATAGAACAAATACAAATCCGCTATTACATAATAAGGATGTTGATTTACTTCAAGAACTTTCTGTTTTTTCTGTTTATATGCATGGAACAAAAGAAGGAATACTGGGCGTAGATCAAGAATTAATAACTTCTGGCGCTGAATTAATTAACTATTTGCAAAAAGAATATCACATTGAATAATTCATTCAATAAAGGTAATCGCAACCACCATTTTAAATTGATGATTTTTTTATAATCGATCAGTAACGTATATATTTGGTCAATAATCTATATTGAAAAAGTGAAAAGGTGAATATTCAAACACAACAAAAAAGAGGTATTCCTTCTTTGTCTGATAATACTTTTTTAAGGTATTTCAATTTTATTGCTTTATATGTTGCTCAGGGAGTTCCTGAGGGAATGGCATTTTATGGTATTCCTGCCTGGATGGCGATGCATGGAAAAACCGCAGGTGAAATTGGGGCGTTTGTCGCTATCGTAGGTCTGCCATGGAGTTTAAAAATTATTGTTGCTCCATTAATGGATCGATTTACATATTTACCAATGGGACGCAAACGACCTTGGGTAATCTTTGGTCAGTTTGGCTTAATGGTAAGTTTTATCGCCATGGCATTTGTTCCTGATCCACTAAACAACTTGAATTTACTTATGGCTTCAGGCTTCGCTATTGGCATGTTTGGCGCTATTCAAGATGTTGCTACTGATGGTATGGCAATAGACATAATTCCTGTTGATGAACAAGCAAGAGCAAACGGTTTAATGTGGGGAGCGAAAGTAATTGGAATCTCTGGCTCTTTAGCTCTCGGAAGCTGGATCCTTTCAAATTATGGATTTTCAAGTGCTATTCAAACTCTTTCAATAGTTGTTTGCTTAATTATGATGGTTCCTATCTGTTTGAGAGAGCGGTCAAGTGAGAAATTTTTTCCCTGGAGTGATGGAGAAGCATCTCTTGATGCTCAAGAAATGCAATTAGAAAGTTGGGAAATTATTTTTAAGTCGCTGTATAAAGTTTTTAGTTTAAGGAATAGTTTATTACTTGCATTTGTATTATTTATTACTCAAGGTGCAGCAAATTTTATGGGAACGCTACTACCCATTTTTACAGTAAAAGCACTCGGATGGACTGCCCAATCCTATTCCCAATTTTTTGCTACTGCCAGTTTATTAGGTGGCATAATTGGAATGTTGATTGGAGGAATTCTAATCGAAAGATTTGGAAAATTACGTATGTTAAATATTTATTTTTTTCTCCTAATTTTATTAACAGCAGCATTTGCGTTCTTAAAAATTTATTGGGATAATACTTGGTTCATCACTGGTTTTATGATGATCTACCAAACAATTACTGTTTTTGCCACGATTGGGATATTCGCAATCTCCATGCAATGTTGTTGGAAAAAAGTTTCAGCAAGTCAGTTTACATTATACATGACTATTGGCAATCTTGGTCGTATTGTTGGTGCAAAATTAATAGGACCAATAAACGAGCAAGCTGGTTGGAATTATACTATTTTCTCCTATTCAATAATGATACTTTTAGCTTGGTCTATAATCCAATTTCTAAATATCGATAAACATGTGATTCAGGTTTTGAATTTAGAAAAAACGGATATTGAAAAAAATCAAAAAGGCTAAATAAGTAAATTTTTATTTAAAAAATTATTATTGTTTCTTATAAAAAAGTATTGAAATACGATTAATATGATCGATAAATTCTTGTTGATGTAATTTATCAAAACAAACCAAATCAACAGTATAAGGCAAGCTACTATCTTCAAATTCAAGTTGTATTTTTTTTAAGGTTTTTTCACTAACCGATTTATTCATAATAACCAAATCAATATCACTGCCTTCTTTAAAAGTTCCTTTGGCACGACTTCCAAAAATATTAACAACATCAACTTCAGTAAATTTATTTAAAATACCAGTTATTGTTTTCATATCTCTTTCTGTTAATCCAAAGTTATTTCTCACAATTTTTTTAATTAATTTTTCGCGTTTTCATTAATATAAAATTGATTTAATTTCGTTAATGCAGGAAATATGTTTTGCCGTAGTTCCATTTCCAAGCTACGAAACTTTTCACCAGCATAATCATGTGATAATTCATTTCGAATGTCTAATCCATCAATGAGTTCTTGAGCAAAATTTATTAACCCACTTTCTTGAGCTTGTCTGAAAGTATCTTTAGGAGAAGGTTTAAAATTAAAGCCCTTTTCTTCCAAATAATCTTTCATTACTTTCCATGAAAAATCAAGGGTAAATTCAAACCGTTGAACAATACCATTTCGTTCTAGTTCATTCGGATTTTCTAGTTCAATAGCTTCTTTAAGTCGTAAAAAAGCTCTTTCGAAATTTTGAAATCGTTGTTTCCAACGGACATCTTTATTTTTCATTGATAAATGAAGTAGAAATTAAAAAACCCCTGAAGTACAGACATTCGTCAGACTTCAGGGGTTTTTGTTGAATATGTTTTATGCGTTTGCCAACGATCCTTTTAGAAAATCGATAACAGAAACTTCTGTAACATCAATAGATTTAATATCTGCGATATGCCAACTCAACCAATCGCCATAGTGTAGCAAATACATCGAACGTTGTAATTGTGTTGCTCCTTTCGAATGAATCTCAAAATAATGTCGCGTATATTTTTTTACAACATCACTAGTAATCGACATTCGTTTTTGTGTACGTGAATAATCATCTTCACTTCTAAACATTAATACAAATGCATCTGGATGTGGTTCTGTCCATCCTACTAATTCGTTATGATTCATTTCTGGTAAAACATTATGCCAGCACAACATTTTACTATTTTCATTTATTTGCTGACGTAATCTAACGGCTATTCCTTCATAACGAGCCTCGCAATAAATGATAGGAAGCTTTCCAATAAGTTGCTCAGCCAAAACTCTACTAGCCGCTTCTGTATTCGCAGCTTCTTTATCGATTAAAGTAATGCAATCTTTTAAATCTTTACGGAAACTATCTCCAATTAATCCATTAGCTTGAAGTACATACAACAATTGAGTAGCTGAATATCCAAAGCTTGCACGTGGAGGATTTCCACCAGGAATTAAAATGGTATCATAACCATGTTCTTTAGCCATTGCACCAATCTTTCCACCTGATGTAACGCAAACAATTTTCGAACCTTTGGTAATTGCAGTTTCCATTGCTTGAACGGTTTCTTCAGTATTTCCTGAGTAAGAGGAAATAATAACCAATGTGTTTTCATTTACAAAGGATGGCAAAAAATAATCTTTGTTCACAACCATCGGAACTTTCATCTCTTTATCGGTAAGTTGAGCCATAACGGTTCCACCAATTCCCGATCCACCAAGACCAGAAACTAATACATTGTGAATGGGGTTCTTCGAAGGAGTTAAGACTGCTTTTTCACCAATTTCAATAGCTTCACGAAGTTGTGTTGTAAAATTGGCAATAAGGTTTTTCATTGGCATGGTAATATGGATTTGGTTTGTTAAAGGTTTCGGATTGTAAATATACTTAACAAAATAATATTATTTATTCTATGTAATTTTGTAGAAACGAATGAATGTATTGTTTTACCCTTAAATTATTAAATCAAATAGGTGATTTTAATAAATCTACAGTTGAAGTTTGGGACAAATATACGTTTGCAATCACAAAAGCGTTTCATTCTACAATAAATTTATATTGATATGCTCAAATTTCCCTTCTTTGTTTTACTATTAGTAACTTTTTCTGGATGTAATGATGGCGGATTTAATGTTTTTAGCATTGATGAGGATGTAAATCTAGGCAAACAATTTAGTCTTGAAATTGAGTCGCAACCAGCGGCGTTTCCACTATTAAATAAGGCGGATTATCCAGAGGCATATCAGCATCTCAACAAAATTACCCAATCCATACTTGCAAGTAATCACATTCTTCATCGTGATGATTTTCAATGGGAGGTAAACATAATCGATAATGACACTATTCTAAATGCTTTTTGTACTCCGGGCGGGTATATTTATGTTTACACAGGATTGATCAAATATCTTGATAGTGAGGATCAACTTGCTGGTGTTTTGGGACATGAAATTGCCCATGCCGATTTACGACATAGTACCAAGCAAATGACAAAAGGTTATGGAATTGGGTTGGTTTCAAAACTAATTTTTGGAAATAATTCTATCGTAGGAAACGTTGCTGGCAGCTTGGCAGGATTAACCTTTAGCAGGGATGATGAAACAGAAGCAGATCTTCAAAGCGTATTATACCTTTATGATACTGATTATGATCCCCGTGGAGTAGCGCGATTCTTTCAAAAAATGGAAGCAAAAGGAGAAACTTTAGGTCCATTGGTGTTTTTAAGTACTCACCCAAATCCCGAAAATAGAATAGAACGGATTGTTGATCAATGGACGAAATTAGGATCAAAAAGAGGGAAAACCTATAAAATCGAATATGCTGATTATAAGGCTAGTTTGCCAAATGAATAAAAGAAAAGTACAGGAGGGTGTTACCAGATTTGACAATGAAAAGGGTTTTTGAGAAAAAGGGTTGCCGAAAATAACAAAATGCTAATTAGTCGTTGGGGGGGCGGTTGACGCTTTTTTAGCACGATGATAATGATGTGAGAAAAACACACCCAGTAACACTTCCTGCCTGTATTGTAAATTATTTGAGTAATCAGGATTATAAACCAAATGAAGATCAAGACGTAGTTGTAAATATTTTAAAAAACGAATTGCAATACCATTATTGAAATCTAAATTCACTCCTGTTTTGTTGAGAGCATTAAAAAAAAGTCGTGAATCATTTTCTATTAGTATTAAATTATCAAATAATTCCTCGTAAACATTAAGCTGAGCACTAAATCCGTAAAATGATTTAATGTAACTATGTTTTGTGATAAACAATGATTGATCTTTTTCATTTGTTGAATCTGGTAATTCAGAATTTCTTGGTCGCGTATTTATTTTTACTGTTACAAAAGCCATGTTTATACTACTGCTTTTCCAAATATTTTTATTGAATCCATAAGCTAATTCTAAAGTAGCAGGATTAAATATTCCTCCAGCCCAATCTTTTCGGTAACCTTTTTCAGTGAAAGTAGATGAGTAATTATTTAGCCATTGTGTATTCAAATAAATCGAATAACTGTATTGAATTTTTTTGTTCAAAAAATTATTCCATTGTAAACGGAGACGGACATAATCAGTATTTTTCAACCAAATTGAATCTGCATAACGGATGTAACTAATGGAGGTTTGAAAGTTGTGGTTATGCTCCCATCCGGAGCTACGTACTAGACGGTGGCGAATACTGCCGTTTCCTAAAAATGAAAAAATTGAAATGTTTTCATTGCCCCAATTGCGTTGACTAATATACGAAGCCGAAAGTTCTCCATTCACTGTAAATTTACTAAAAGTGATGCTATCACTTTTTAATGTATAGGAGGAATCCTGCCCATTTGTAAAAATTGGCATCAGAATCCCATATATCATTAATAATATTTTCATTGAGTATAGAAGCTAGTTTCTTAAAAATTTGGCAATATAATTTCACACGCAATTTGCGTTGTTTTTTAGAAGGGGTTTGTTGTAAGTAAATCTTTCGAAATTGTTTTATCTCAATGAAGTTTTTCTCATCATTGATGTTTCAATTCGATTGCTGATAGGGTTTCCAGAGTAAACAATTAGACAAAGCAATGCTTATGCGATACATTTTTGTAACACAAAGTGGAGTTGCCTGTATGGAATACAGCGTTAAATAGGAAGGAGTAAGTCTTTTTTCATATTGCTATTTTTTGTTGAGGAACATTAATTTAGAAAGAAGGTTTTGCTGTTCCATGCAGCAATGATAGCAGAACGATTTTTTTTAGTACAAATAGAATTTACTGGTAGAAGAGGGGCTTCGTGTTCATGAATTGAACCAGTACATCTTGAATTACTTAAAGCGAAAGTAAATTATTATTTTCAATAAAAAAAATTATTCGAAAAAATAATTCACAATTAATTGTTAGTTAAGGGAACAGTAATTGTTTGTAATTGATTATATATACTTTTAATAATTATTAAATAAAAAAGCCGAAAAAATTTTTTCGGCTTTTTAAAATTCTAATGTTGAATGTTATTTTACAATAAATACACCTTGCATTTGTTTACTATGACCAGGGTATGTACAAACAAATTGATATTCACCAGCAGGTGGTGCAGGAAAAATAATTTCTTCTTTTTCTCCAGGTTTTAATAAATTACCTGATACAAGCAAATCATCATCGGTTGGTATATAGTTTTTGTCAACTCCCGCATCCATTCCTTTTTGTGCAATGCGATCTAAACTTCCTTTGCGAACTAGCACCCAATTGTGTGGCATGGAAGGATCGGTGGCCTCACTTATAAAGGTTAATTTAACAGTAGTTCCAGCAGGGACTGTTAATGTTGTTTGATCGTATTTCATCTCGGCCATTGAAGCACCCGTTGCTTTAATCGTAATTTCACTTACCTCAGCTTTCGGGTCAATAGCATTTTTATCATACTTTAATACATCATCAGCTAATAAGGATGCTCCTGATGATTCCTTAGCACTTTCAGGTGCTACTTGTTTTTCTCCTCCACCTCCACAAGAGGTTAACAACAGCGTAGTAGCTGTGAGTAATACTGTTAATTGCTTTTTCATTTTATTATTATTTAAATACGTAACAACATACAAGAAAAATTGTTTTTATAAGAGATAATTCTCTACAATAATTATTAAACTATTTTAATAGTTCATCAATAGTAGCAACGGTAACACTATGATAACCCGGCCTCGCTTTTTTATAAATTTCTCTAGCCTTATTTTTCCCATTTGCTGTTTCGGCTAATGCAGCATATAATGGTTTCACAAATTTTCTTCTACCAACGGTAGTTAAAAAATGTTCAAGCGATGCATTTGCTGGTTCGTACGAACTATGGATACTTTGTAAGAGCCATTCAAATAGGATTTCCGCATTACCACTTGTAGTAAGGTGGAAAGTATTATCAAGATCCATCATCATTGTAGTATTCATTGAGATTGGTAATTCACGAAGAAAATATAACCAATGATGAGTGGTCCAACTTTTTGTATCTAATTTATTGGCGGATGTTCCTGATTTAAAATCGTTCGCCATCTTAGCAGCCTTTTCTAATTCTGTTGAAGTAATAATTGGACAATTATCAGGTAATCCCGAATTATAAACCCAATCATTAATTCGAATTTTATTTTCAAGTGAAGTATCACCTTTAATTAATTCGTTATTTAAATAGGCTAAAAAAACTTTTGTTGTAATACTTTGAAATTTGTGTGCTTCAAAATATTTGTTAATAAATTCATCCCAACGTTCACGACCAACAGCAAACTCAATGGTAGTTAAAAAAAATCTTCCTTTTTCATAAGCAATCAGGTTCATGCCATCATCAGCATCACGACCTTTTAAATTTAGATAAAGATTTGTATCAGGATTGTTTTTACCAAGCTCTATAATTGTTTTATCAAGTTCACCTTTATTCAAAACAGTTAGCATATCGGCATAGGGCTTTCCATATAGTTTTTCCATAATGCGTGTTTCAAAGTAAACGGTAAAGCCTTCATTGAGCCAAAAATCATCCCATGTAGCATTAGTTACTAAATTACCACTCCAACTATGTGCAAGTTCATGTGCAATTAGTGAAACTAATGATCGATCACCAGCAATAATTGTTGGTGTTGAAAATGTTAATCGGGGATTCTCCATTCCTCCAAAAGGAAAACTAGGTGGCAACACTAACACATCAAATCTTCCCCAAGCATAAGGTCCATATAGTTCCTCCGCAGCAGCAATCATCTTTGGCATGTCAACAAATTCATACGATGCTTTTTCAAGTGTTACAGGTTCGGCAAAAACTCCACTTCTATCATCATATAAATGAAATTTTAAATCACCTACTGCTAGTGCCATTAAATACGAAGGGATAGCCTGTGGCATTTTAAAATGATAGATTCCATCAGCATGTAATGTTGTATCATTTTCTGCACTCATTAATGCCATTAAGTTCGGCGGACAATGAATCGTAGCCTCATAAGTAAATCGTATTCCTGGGCTGTCTTGAAGTGGTATCCATGTGCGAGCAAGTATAGCTTGTGATTGAGTAAAAAGAAATGGATTTTTTCCTCCTGCTGTTTGTTCGGGATCCAACCATTGAACCGCTGCCGCTTGTGGTGATGTGCTATAACTGATCTTTACTTTTTTAGTGGTTGGCTTTATTTTAATGATAATCTCATTTCCCAAAAAGGGTACTTCAGGCATTATCTCAAATGTTGAAATGGTACCATCATCGAGCTTTACAGTTTCAATTTTTATGTCCCTACTATCTAAATGTAATTCATTGGCTTGGGTTAAATTTTCGATAGTAAGCTCTGCAAAACCTACTAATTGTTTAGTCTTGAAATTAACTGTTAAGTCCAATTGAAGATGTTTCACAACAACATTTTGTGGTTGAGCGAATGAATGCGAATCGATGTTTGTCATTGATTTTTTAAAACTTGGTTTTTAGATTTTAAATAAGGTGAATTCATTTCTAAAGCAAACTTGCTTCAATGAAAGTGGGATCTGTTAATTTCATGGCTCCTAACTTCTTTGTAAATCTAGTCAGAATTCTACTAAAAAACATTGTTTACAAATTCCAAGCAGTGAAATGCAATAAATTAATAGAATTGCTTAACTCTGCATAATTATAACGAAGGGGATATGGAAACACTGAAAAATAGTACTGGTAAATTGAAGCTTTTAAAATTCTTGAAAGTATTTATGTTTACATTCGGGAGTATTTTTCTTTTTGTTTTAGTATTTGCATTTACAACAGGTCCTTTTTGGATGGTATATTGGCTAGGAACTTCAGTAAGTGAATGCCATTTCAAGCCTGAAAATATTATCATTATGGGTGGATCAGGCATGCCTAGTGAATCAGCGTTAATGAGAATTTATTTTACAGCTGATTTGGCAAAAAAATATCCAACTAGCAATGTATATGTTTCTCAACCCTCAGCAGAAGGAATTAAAATGGTAGATACTGATGCGTATCGTATGAAACAGGAATTACAAATTAAAGGAATTGATAGCTCAAGAATTTTTTTAGAAGTAGAAGGGAAAAACACGCGAGAAGAAGCCATGAATGTTTTAAAAATAAATCCAATCATAAAAACGCAGAATTGTGTGATTGTAACCTCTCCCGAACATATGCGACGATCAATTTTAACTTTTCGAAAAATAGGGTTTCAATCTTTAGGTGGACTTCCTACCTTTAATATATCAAGCCCAGTGGATTTGTTGTATAAGGATAAAACGCTTGGAGGAAGAGATATTCCTTTACCCGAAGTAGGTGAAAGTATTCAGTTGAGATATCAATTTTGGAATCATTTACAATATCAAGTGATCTCTTATCGTGAATTTGTTGCCCTTTTTTGGTACCGATTAAGAGGTTGGAATTAAAAAGCTTTGTTTGCTTAATAGTAGAAAATCCCTGTAGAGCATATAAAACTACCATCTTAAATTAAACCGTGTTGATAATGTAATTTTTTGCAGTAACATTAGCTTATTAATGTAAAGGAACCGTAACATTATTACCTTTACTTATGCTCAAAGCAAATATGATTTATAAGTTAGTTTCTTTATTATCTGTAATTACTGTTGCATTATTTACAGGATGTAGAAGCGATCAATTTGTTGAAATTAAAGTGCCACAATGCGATACTACTTGGTATCAACGTATAATCCGACCCATCATCACCCAAAACTGTTCAGTATCAGGTTGCCACGATGGAACCAATTCAACACCAAATTTTAATGAATACATTATGTTAAAGGGTGTAATCGATACGAAGATCAATGGTAAAGCAGAAATACTTTATCGTATCGATTTACCGTTAAATGATTCGGATCATATGCCTAATAACGGTCAGATACTTAGTTCTGTTGATAGAACAAAATTAGTAACATGGATTAATGCTGGTTATCCCGGTTGCGATCAATAAAACGACACTCATAAAAAACATACATTATGAAAAAAGTAATTATATTGTTTATTGCAATAATAAGCTTGCAAGGCGATAAATTAAATGCACAAAGTATCTACTTAGCAACCGGAGGAAATGGAAGTTTTTTTTCTGAAACAAGTGTTGAAAATATTGATGCAAAAACAAATAGCCTTACCTCTGTTTTAAACATTGCTTCTAAGGAAATTGCATTCACTGTTCCTCTTCGAACTTTTAAATTCAAATCAGCATTGATGGAAGAGCACTTTAACGAAAAATATGTGGAAAGTGAAAAATTTCCTAATTCAACCTTTAAGGGAAAGATTAATGAAGTAATCGATTGGACTAAAGATGGAGTGTATGATATTACCGCTACTGGTGTAATGAGTCTTCATGGAGTTGAGCAACCACGTACTGAAAAAGGGAAAGCAACAGTGAAAGAGGGCAAAATCACTGTAAATTGTATTTTTAATGTTAAACTTACCGATTATAAAATTGAGGTTCCTAAACTAGTTATGGCTAATATTGCTTCCGATATGAATATCACTGTCAATTGCACTTACGCTCCATATAAAAAAGCTGTTAAATAAAATCTTAATTCGAATATATGCGTCTAGCAACTTGTATTTTTCTTTTGTTTTTTACTCAAAAAGTTGTTGCTCAAGATGAACTATTAAACCTACTAGGCAAGGATACCACTCTTTCCTTAGTAGTAAACGGAACTTTTAAATCTCCGCGTTTAGTTAATTTACAGAGCAATGAAACTGTTTATAAAAAAACGCTCAACTTTTACATATCACATCGATTTGGAGCTTTAGGTGCAAGTTCAAATAGCACAAGTTCTTATCATAATTTATGGGGCTTTGATGAAGTAAGTGATATTCGAATTGCCTTTGAATATGGAATTACTGATCGCTTTACAGTAGGGTTTTCCCGCTCCAAATACAAGGAAAATTGGGAACTACTTGCTAAATATCGGTTGTTGGAACAAACTACAGATAATA
>JANPGA010000410.1:0-4509 GCA_031423735.1 Bacteroidota bacterium
TAATATGGCTCAGCAAGCTGGGAATATGCAAGCGAATTTATTTGGTGATACTTCTGTTGAAGATGTAATGACTCCGATACTTGCAAATTGTCCGGAATGGAGTAAACTCGAAGCATTGAGAAAGGAAAAGGAAGTTGTTGGATTCTATATTTCTGGCCATCCTCTTGATGATTTTAAGTATGAGATAAATCAATTTTGTTCTAATTCAATTCAAGAGTTATTGCAACCACTCGCATATAAAAATCGTGAAGTTTCTTTTGCCGGAATAATTACAGATGTTAATCATCGTATAAGTAAAACTGGAAAACCTTTCGGTAGTTTTACACTTGAAGATTTTGCAGGATCGATGCAGCTAACATTGTTTGGAGAAGATTATGGCAAGATGAAACAGTTTCTTGAACCAGAATCTTTAATTTATGTTAAAGCAAAAGTTCAAACACGTTTTGGACAAGAAGATGCGTGGGAAGTTCGTCCATCAAGTATTCAGTTTCTTAAAGATGCAGCTGATAAATTATCAAAACAATTAAATTTTAAAATAAAGCTTGTAGATATCAATCCAAGTTCAATTTCTAAGCTCGAAGCTTTACTTTCCAGCCATAAGGGCACAACACCTGTCAAAATGCTGGTTGTTGATATGGAGCAAAGTTGGAGCATTCCGTTCACAAGTAAATCCCATAAAATAAAAATTAACCGTAATTTAATAGAAGACCTTCGAAATGTTACAAATGGCGAAGTATCAATTAGTTAATTTTATAATGACTCTAATTTGTAAAATGAACCAATAGATAAAAACCTGATATTCAGCAGCAAAATTTTATATTTTTTTATAATTGTTGGCTCAATAGTTGTACGTACAATAATTCATTTAAAAACTATTTATATCTTTAAACTATGGCAATTGAACTAACAGATCAAAACTTTGACGAACTGGTATTAAAATCAGATAAACCAGTATTAGTAGACTTCTGGGCAGAATGGTGCGGACCTTGCCGCATGGTTGGTCCTTTCGTAGAAGAATTAGCAAAAGAGTACGATGGAAGAGCAGTTATTGGAAAAGTAAATGTCGATAATAATCCAAACATCTCAATGCAATTTGGGATTCGTAATATTCCTGCATTATTATTCTTTAAAAATGGACAGGTAGTAGATAAGCAAATTGGTGCAGCTCCTAAATCGGAACTTGCTAAAAAGCTTGACGCACAATTTTAAATTACTAGTAAAGTAATAAGGTTTTGTTAATGGTTAATGGTTAATGGGTATCGTTTGCCGGTTTGTTTTCTTCTCTCGATTCATTTAGAGAAGAAAATAAACCGGCAACGATTTTTGTAAGTGTTTCTATAATTGTTCACAACGTTTTATGTTTTTTTACGTTAATACAGATAATAAATCGAATAACTGATGTCAATAAATCCACAGGAATTTCAGCAGGTTGGTCATCTTGAAATTTTAGCAAAACAAGTTGTTGAAGGTTTTATTACAGGTCTTCACAAAAGTCCTTTTCATGGGTTTTCTGTTGAATTTGCTGAGCATCGCATTTACAATACTGGTGAACCAACTCGACATATTGATTGGAAATTATTTGGCAGAACGGATAAGCTTTTTACGAAGCGTTACGAGGAGGAAACCAATTTACGATGTCAGATAATTATCGATAATTCTTCATCAATGCATTATCCTGAAAAGGATAAAAAAAATCCAGATATATTAAATAAAATTACTTTTTCAGCACATTGTGCTGCTTCTATAATGCAAATGTTAAAGATGCAAAGAGATGCGGTTGGCTTAAGTATTTTTTCTGATAAAGTTGAAATTTCTACACCAGCAAGATCGAGTTCTGTACATCAAAAATTATTGATTCATAAACTAGAAGAAGCGATTGAATCAGGTGCTAAAAATCAACAAAAAAATACTGCTGCTGCTGAAGCATTACATCAAATTGCAGAAAGTATACATAAGCGTTCTTTAGTAATTATTTTCAGCGATATGTTCGAAAATAAGAAAGATGCTAAGGAATTGTTTTCAGCCATGCAACATCTTCGTTACAATAAACATGAGGTTATTTTATTTCATGTTGTAGATAAAAAATTGGAACTTGATTTTGCTTTTGAAAACCGCCCTTATCAATTTATTGATGTTGAAAGTGGTCAGGAAATAAAAGTGCATGCGGGACAGGTTCGAGAAGCTTACTTGAAATCTATGGAAGAGTTTCGTAAAGAATTATCATTAAAATGCGCACAATACAGAATCGATTTTGTTGAAGCTGACATTCATATGGGATATAAGCAAGTATTGTTACCTTATCTTCTTAAAAGAGAACGAATGGCCTAGTTTTTTGATTTTAAAACAAGAAATTTTTTAGAGATTCCTAGATCCGCTTTCTGGATACTAACTTGATATTGACCAGCAGTTAAATTTAAAGTTAAATCATTAGATTGATCATTTATTTTAACTTGAATTGATTTTTCAAAAACTACTTTACCATTTAAATCCATTATAGATAAAAGGTAAATACCATAACTATTTGTTTGCCATTTTAGTTTTAATTCATTGTTTTCATAAAATAGTGATGTAATTTCTAGGTCATTATTTTTGATTGTAAATTCATTTGTTGAAGTTGTTGTTGATAAAGTATCCTCACCACAAATTGTAAATGGCAATCCATTTAAAAATCGCTGTGCTGGTGGATTTTGGTAGGTCGCCTGAATAGTTGGAATCCCAATTGAAGGCCAAGTGAGTGGAGCTTTCCAGAATGCAGGCTTACCATTTAAATAAAGCGAAGAATCTTGTAAAGATGTGGTTCCTGAAGGTGTTATAGCGCCTCGTACGCGATTTGATTGTTGGTAATGACTAGTTCCATTCAAAACATAATTACCCATCAGAAATCCAGCGTTTGGTATGTCATTACCTACTAATAATTGTAGATCACTTTGTATAGTTCCTGAACTCATAATTAATCCGTACAATTCAATTCTATTTCTAAATAAAGCATTATTGGGTCCGTTTGGTCCGAAGGCTTGATCGATACTAGCATTTTGACAAATATTCCCTTCAAATAAATTTGCAAAAGGGTAGTGGCCATGTAAACAAATATCAGCACCTGCATTGGTTGGGATTTCCGTACGAGTAGGTTCAATGGAATAATTATATCCATAAACATTTCCATTAGCTCCTTGTTTTACCATCATTGCATGGCGCAATTTTCGAAAAATATTATTTTCGATAAGTGAAGATGTAGTGTGAGTTGCCATAATTACGCCATATCCTCGTGTATTGCCTCCATCATAGGTATAAGCCTCATGAAAATAGCATTGAGAAATCTCTAAATGAGCACTAGCTTCTGCCCAACAATGTGCGCCAATACTTTTGTAACTTTCCACTCCACGAACTCTACAATTGTATGCGTTATAAAAATAAATACCATAATTAATGCTTGGCGCCAAACTATCGACACGTGTGAATCGAAAACATTCCAATCCACTATTTTCAACACAATTAATTCTTTGAACTTCTGGATTTAAAATACTGTCAAAATCTATACGCAATGCTTCACGCATAAAAATTGTATCAGAATGAATAGAATCAATCGTACCTACATGACCAACAGCATAAGTTGCCCAAGTAGTTGGATTAGTGTCCCAAATGCCATTTTGTTCACGTATTTCAATTCTATTGCCATCTTGAAAAAGACTACTTGCATTTGTTACTACAAGCTTATTTGAACCTTTATTTAATCCACCAATTATAGGATAATAAGATGACATTGAAGAACCAATAAAATTGAAACAATTTGCCAGGGAACCGCCTAAATCGAAAATAAAATTAGTGGAATCTGCTCCACTGCCTTTAAGAATAAAATTAGAAGGTATATTAATCGAAGAACTAAAATTATAGGTTCCTGGAGGAAAATAAATAACCGCTCCAATAGAAGGAGTGGAAGTGAAAATGGATTGAATTGCTATATTATCGTCGAAACCATCATTCGGAATTGCACCCATTGTGGATACATCAATAATGGCGGAAGGAGGAATGAAATTGTCATCTAATCCTGCCTTTTGCCAATCCGATTTATATGCATTTGGGATTTGAGCAACAGTATTAAATCCACAAACCATTGAGAAAAATAGTAAATATTGTTTTAATGAAACCATAATCAAAGGTAGTAAAGAACTTATTATCAATGAATAGGATGAAAAATATGTTATTTCGATTAAATTCCTCAATTTTAATTTAACCGTTTGGGGCGTAACTTTTTTGATTATATTTGCAGCCTCCTAATGGAGAATAAACCATTGTGATCCCGAGATGGATCGGGATGTTAGAAAACTTTAGAAATTGAGAATTCTAAATTAAAATTGACATTACGAGTACAATATACCGTTGTGAAACGGTTCGGTAGTTCAGCTGGTTAGAATACATGCCTGTCACGCATGGGGTCGCGGGTTCGAGTCCCGTCCGGACCGCTTAAATTAAGCAATTAAAGGAGCAGAAATGCTCCTTTTTTTATGTCCA
>JANPGA010000411.1:0-2982 GCA_031423735.1 Bacteroidota bacterium
TGATGAATTACCCTGGAGTACTTTTTAAAGATCCAGAAGTGATGAAAAAAATAGCTGTTGCACATAGTTTGGGAAAGCCTGTTGATGGTCATGCTCCCGGCTTAAGAGGTTCCGATGCTTCCAATTACATTGCTGCAGGAATTAGTACAGATCACGAGTGCTTTACACTTGATGAAGCGTTGGATAAAATTCAACATGGAATGAAAATTCTGATTCGAGAAGGATCGGCTGCTAGAAATTTTGAAGCCTTACATCCTTTACTAAAAAGCCATCCAGCAATGTGCATGTTTTGTTGTGATGATAAACATCCTGATGAACTTTTATTAAACCATATTAATGCCCATGTGAAACGAGCAATTGGTTTAGGTTACGAATTATTTGATGTGTTAAATGTAGCCTGTGTAAATGCCGTTAAACACTATAAATTAAAAGTTGGATTATTACAACCTAACGATCCAGCAGATTTTATAATTATTGATAATCTAAAAGATTTCAATGTTAAAATGACTGTTATCAATGGAGAAGTTGTTGCAGAAAACGGAACTTGTTTTTTAGAGCCAAAGAAGCATGCGATTATCAACAACTTTAACACTTCTGCAAAAAAAGAACTTGATTTTAAGATTCCTATTACTGGCGATACTATTCGTGTTATTGAAGCGTTAGATGGTCAGTTAATAACTCGAGAGCTACATGAAACTGTTAAAAATGAAAATGGTTTTGCTATTGCAGATGTTGAAAAAGATTTATTAAAGATGGTTGTTGTAAATCGTTATAATGAATCTGCTCCAGCAATTGCTTTTATTAAAAATTTTGGTTTAAAAAGAGGAGCCATTGCCTCAAGTGTTGCGCATGATTCACATAACATTATTGCTGTTGGTGCTGACGATGAATCCATCATGCGAGCAGTAAATCTTTTAATAAAACATACTGGAGGATTAAGTTTGATTGATGGAGATTTAGAAATGTCGATTGCATTGCCGATAGCAGGATTAATGAGTGATCAAGATTGTGAAACTATTGGTCATGCATACGAAAAAATTGACAAGCAAATAAAAACCATGGGGTCTACACTTCGAGCTCCTTACATGACATTATCATTTATGGCGCTGTTGGTTATTCCACAATTAAAACTTAGTGATAAAGGATTGTTTGATGGAAGTACGTTTAAGTTTACGGGTTTGTTTGTTTAATTTGAAAATGCTTGCCCTGAAGTTTTTCACTTCTTGGGTGAAAATTTGAAGATTTGAAAATGTGGGAATTTGAGGATTTGAAAATGCTTGCCCTGAAGTTTTTCACTTCATGGGTAGTAATTTGAACGAGTGTTTAATATCTTGGGTCCTAATACAACTCATTGGAATATGTTGCTAATTATCTAATACATCTATCCTTATCCTTACCTTTACATCATGCGAAAAACAGTAAAATTGTTTGTCATTTTTGGGTTCATAATTACTCTTGGTACAAGCTGTGGACTTTTTAAGAAAAAATGTGATTGTCCGTCTTTTGGCCATACCAAAGTGAAACATCACCGACGATAACATTTTTTAATTGTTCGATGAGGAAAATCATGTAAATTAAGTGGTTGACATTTAACTACATCTCTCAAAACAAAATTATTTCTGTAAAGTAGCTTAGTCGATTGCCTATCTTAGCATCGCTTTTAGAATGATTCTAAATAAGATCAAAATGAAAAATAAAATAACCCGACTTTCAGACCTCCGCAAAGGGGAAAGTTGTGTTATTGAGTCGTTCACTGATGAGCAAATGAAACAAAAGCTTCTTGAAATGGGTTGTTTACCTGGCGAAAAGATTACGGTAGATCGATTTGCTCCTTTAGGTTGTCCAATGGCAATAAGTGTATCAGGCTCCGTATTAAGCATTCGCATTGATGAAGCGGAAACTGTTATTGTAAAAATTCTTAGCTAATTAACGATTTGTTCCAAGAAGTTGATAGTCCGACAACGTCGGCAAAAAAGAAACAGATAAAAATTTCGCTTGTTGGAAACCCTAACAGTGGTAAGAGTACACTTTTTAATATTCTTACTGGATTAAATCAAAAGATTGCAAATTTTCCTGGAGTAACTGTAGAGAAGAAATCAGGTAACTGCAAAATTTACAATTCAGTAACAGGTGATCCTACTTCTTTTGAAATAACAGATTTACCAGGGACGTATAGTTTATATCCGAAGTCGCCAGATGAGCGTATCCCCTTTCAAGTTTTATGTGATCCAGGTGATGAGAACCATCCTGATTTAGTTGTTCTTATTGCTGATGGAACAAATTTAAAACGGAGTTTATTTTTAGCTTCTCAAGTTATAGATTTAAAAATTCCTTCTGTTCTCGCATTAAATATGATGGACCTTGTAAAAGATCAAGGGCTTGATATCAATATTAAAGATCTTGAACTACGATTAGGTGTACGGGTTATTCCAATCAATGCACGAAAAGAAGAGGGATTAGAAGAACTTCGACAAACATTATTGTTAAAAATTACAGTTCCTGATCACGATATTTTCGAGACAAAAGAACTTGCACCAAAAGTTTTTAAAGGGATTCGTGAGCAATTAAATTTAAGAAGTGATTATGCTGCTTTGCAAATTGCACATCATGCAGATGCTCTTGATGATTTTCATATATCTAAGGAGAAAAAAGAGGCAATACTTGCTTTAACAAATTTAAATTCATTTGAAGGAATAAAAATTCAGTCATTTGAAACACTTGAAAGGTATAAAGTTATTCATGAAATTTTAAAAGATTGCACAATACAAAATCAAGAAATCCAGAAGCCATCATGGACCAAACGCATCGACCGTTTTTTAATGCATCGTTTTTGGGGATATTTATTTTTTCTTGGAATATTGTTTTTAATGTTTCAAGCAATTTTTAGTTTGGCAAGTTTCCCAATGAATTTTATTGATCAAACTTTTGCTGTATTAAGTGAACAGGTACATAATCTTTTACCAAAAGGAGTTTTAAATGATT
>JANPGA010000412.1:0-1576 GCA_031423735.1 Bacteroidota bacterium
ATATAAATCTTCGCGAAAATTATTATTTTCAATTTCCTTTTTTAAGTCTTTGTTTGTTGCAGCAATAACTCGAACATTAACTGTTATTTCTTTTTCTCCACCAACTCTAGTTATTTTATTTTCTTGAAGGGCTCTTAGAACTTTCGCCTGTGCTGACAAACTCATGTCGCCAATTTCATCAAGAAATAATGTTCCACCGTTTGCTTGTTCAAATTTTCCAATTCTTTGCTTAATAGCAGAAGTAAATGCACCTTTTTCATGTCCGAAGAGTTCACTTTCTATAAGTTCAGAAGGAATGGCAGCACAATTTACCTCAACAAGTGGGAGGTTATTACGATTACTTTGTTCGTGAATCCATCTAGCAACTAATTCCTTACCAGTACCATTCTCGCCAGTTATTAAAACTCTCGCATCTGTAGGAGCAACCCTACTAATCATGTCTTTTATTTTTTTTATAGGTTCTGATTCTCCGATCATTTCGGTAGACCTATAAACCTTCCTTTTTAATGTTTTCGTTTCTTGAACTAAAGATGTTTTTTCCATTGCATTTCGTAATGTAATTAACATCCTATTTAAATCAAGAGGTTTTGAAATGAAATCATAGGCCCCTTTTTTTATCGCCTCTACCGCAGTTTCAATAGTGCCATGACCAGAAATCATTATTACTGGTATATCAGAATTTTTTTCTAGTAATTTCTCAAGGACTTCAATGCCATCCATTTTCGGCATTTTTATATCACATAATATGATGTCGAAATTTTCTATTGAAACTAATGCTAAACCTTCTATTCCGTCTGGAGCATCCTTAACTTCATGACCTTCATATTCAAGAATTTCTTTTAAAGTATTTCGTATACTTTTTTCATCATCAATAATTAGAATCTTAGCCATATAACTTAATATAATTTAAATAATTAAAAATTAATGTTTGTGATTTCACTTAATAGTCCTTCCTTTAATGCATAAGTTGATAAATGAAGGCTTCGAATACCTGTTTTTGAAAGAACAAATGTAAGTAATAGAGATGCTACAACAATCATGTCTGCCCTCATACGTAACATTCCTTTAATTTTAAGGCGATCTAAATAATTAGATTTTACAAGTTCTCGATGTAGTATTTTATAATCTGATAAGTTGAATTGATAATGTGTATTACCCTTTAATAGCTTTAAGTTATTTGTTTTATTTAGAATGATTTCTGCAAATGTGTCAAAAGAACCACTTGAGCCAATTAATTTTTGTGGTTTGAATTTTTCAACAGCATTAAATAAATCGGTTAAATTTTCTTCTAGATAATTATTTAGCTTTATTATTTCTATTGGTTTTATTGGATCAGACGGATTTATCAGTTCTAATAGTCGAGCACCACCAATTCGAAAACTTTTTTTCCAGAATATTTTTGTGTTATTACAAATAATAAATTCAACACTTCCTCCTCCAATATCTAAAATTAAAGAGGGCTCATCTCCAATTTGTACTGCATTACAAACTCCTTTGTAAATTAATTTGGCTTCCTGAGCTCCACTTATTAGTTTAATTGAATAGCCAGTTCTCCTTTTAATTTCATTTAAAAATT
>JANPGA010000413.1:0-1991 GCA_031423735.1 Bacteroidota bacterium
TGAAAGTTTATGGTGAAGTATTTAAGGATTGGTCGCTAGTAAATGAACAAGAAATTATTGATGTAGCCGCTGCCGTAAATGGCGCTAAATCTATCGCATGTAATGATATGTTTTTTAGTCATATGGATAATTTAATTATGCCAGGACGAGGAATCAATATGGGTGATGGTTGGGAAACAAAACGTAATCGAACTCCTAACAATCGTGATTGGGTGATTGTTCGATTAGCGCATAAAGCTGAAATCGGAAAGGTTTTAATTGATACCTGTCATTTCAAAGGTAATTTTCCAGATACTTGTTTGATTGAAGGTTGCAATATAAATTCTGCCAAAGATTCCGATATTACTTCTCCAACTATTGAATGGAAAACGCTACTCCCACAATCTAAACTTCAAGCAGATCACGAACATTATTTCGAAAATGAAATTCAAAATCATGGTCCGTTTACGCATGTAAGATTATCGATATTCCCTGATGGTGGAATTAGCAGAATGCGTTTATTGGGGAAGATAAAAAAATGACAATTCAACAATTTAATTCCTTAAAAACATCAGAAGCACAGCAATTACTTTTTAATTGTTGTGGTAGTACTTCATGGGCTCAAAAGCTTGTTGTAAGAATTCCCTTTCATTCTGTAATTGAATTAAAAACAGATTCAGATAAAATATGGTTGAAGTGCGAAGAAAAAGATTGGTTGGAAGCATTTACCCATCATCCTAAAATTGGAGACATGAAATCGTTAGCTGAAAAATTTGCATCAACAAAAGAATGGGCATCTGGTGAGCAAGCTGGCGTTAATGATGCATCAACAACTATTTTGCAAGAATTAGCTGATGAAAATGCAGCATATGAAAAGAAATTCGGATACATATTCATTGTTTGTGCTACGGGAAAATCTGCTCTAGAAATGTTATCTTTACTTGAAGACAGATTGATGAATGAGCCAAATGAAGAAATAAAAATTGCGATGCAAGAACAAAATAAAATTACCCATTTACGAATCGATAAATTATTTTTATGAGTCAATTAACTACCCATATTTTAGATACCTCTTTAGGTCGTCCGGCTAAAAATGTTGCTGTAATTCTTGAACATCAATACAACGAACATTGGATTAAGATTGCTGAAGGAACAACCAACGAAGATGGACGAATTCCTCATTTTTTACAAGAGGATATGATTTTAAAGATAGGAAATTATCGATTAGTTTTTGAAACAGCATTTTATTTTCAGATTCAAAAAATAAAAACCTTTTATCCACGGGTTACCATAGAATTCGAAATAACAGATCAAACACATTATCATGTTCCCTTGTTATTAAATCCATATGGATATTCGACTTATAGAGGAAGTTAAAAACAATTTGTAGTATAAACAATAATTTCTTACCTTTGAAATATGAATTACGCTGAGTTTATAGAAATCAATCCGAATATTCGTTTTGGAAAACCCTGTATAAAAGGGTCACGTATTTCTGTTTATGATGTACTTTCTTGGCTAGCTTCAGGTATGACAAATGAAGATATTATATCTGATTATCCAGAAATATCTATAACTCAAATATTAGCTTGTCTTTCATTTGCTGCAGACAAGGAACATAAATTTCGAATTGCTTCATGAAATTGCTTTTCGACCAAAATATTTCTTTCAGAATTGTTCGAAAACTACAAGTTGTATTTAAAGATTGCCAACATGTTTCTGATGCTGACTTATTGAATGCAACGGATACAGAAATATGGAATTATGCTAAGAAAAATGATTATTGCATTGTCACCTTTGATTATGATTTTGTTGATTTTTCAATCCTTAAGGGCATTCCTCCGAAAATAGTTATTCTTAAAACAGGAAATACAAAAACGGAACAATTAATTTCTTTACTTACAGCACATAAAGATCAAATTCACGATTTCTGCAATTTAGAGGATGAATCATCATTTTTAGAATTGGCATAAGAAATATAAATTTTTATAAGTTAAACAATAACTATTTCA
>JANPGA010000414.1:0-2613 GCA_031423735.1 Bacteroidota bacterium
CTAATAAACTTAGGGAGCAATTTATTGAGAAAAATAATTCATCAGAAAAAGATAAATCTAAACAATATGATCAAATGAATATGCAGAAAAATAATGAAGAAAATAATTCTAGAAACAATCAAAAATTGAATCCGGTAAACAAAGGGATACAACCTAAACGGCCACAAAATAATCCGAATAAAAATCCCAAACATGAAAAATAATCTCAATTACCAGATCGAAACAAAGTGAACATTATAGGAAATATATTAAAATCTAAAATTACTAGAAGATCCTGTACAATTTAGAGATAAAGAATACCTCCAAGAAATTAATAAGTGTGAATTATGTAAACATTGACAAACTTTATGTAACATTTTTAAAAAAATAAAACCCGAATTTTGCTTTCAAATAAATACAAAAACAACCAATTATGAAAAATTCACTAAAAATACTTATTGCAATTAATCTGCTTCTGGCAACAACAACTTACGCGCAAGATTCAAATAATTCTTCTGATCGTTCTCCAGAATACCATGTAATGGAATTTGGATTGCGGTTTATGCCTACATTCTCATCGTTTGATATTTCTACAAATTCAGGTGGGGTAGTAAAAAGTGAAGTTACACTCGGGTATGGAGGTGGAATTTTTCTAGGATATAATATTAACAAGCATATTGGAATACAAACCGAAATTATTTATAATTCTCTTTCACAAAAATATAAAGATGCTGATCTATCAAAAGAAGTAAATGTGCGTTATGTTAATATTCCTTTACTATTTTCATTAAATACTGGAGTTGGTAATGTTGTAAATTTACGAGTAGTTTTTGGACCTCAACTTGGATTAAATGTTGGTTCAAGTATAAAAACACCAGGCGGGGATTCATTAGTAACCGTATTCTCTACAAAGAAAAGTGATATAGGAATTGCATATGGTGCTGGTTTAGGATTTACATTAAACGACTCTAGAACCATAAGGTTAGATTTAGGATATCGCGGTGTATATGGATTAGTAAACATAAGCGGCGATAATAATTCGAATACAACCAATTCCAACTATGTTTTGGATCGTGCCAAAATCAGAACTAATTCTGCTTATATTGGAATTACATTCTTATTTGGAAATTCAAAATAATATAATAAATAAATAAAATGAAAAAAATAATCTTGCTACTAATTTTGTCTATTGTTGCATTAAACGGAAATAGCCAGACAAAGATTACCACAAACGATAATCATAATTTAATTGAAAACTACGGCAATAAATTAAACCTTGGCTTTGGCGTTGGATATTATGGTTTTGTTGGTCATACTATACCCGTTTTACATTTAAACTATGAATTAAATGTTGCAAAAGACTTTACTTTAGCTCCATTTATAACAATTTATTCCTATCAAAAATATCATTACTGGGGAAATTCAAACTCACCTTATAAGGACTATTATTATAGACAAACTGTAATACCCATTGGAGTGAAGGGAACTTACTATTTTGATGATATCCTACAAGCTGGATCCAAATGGGATTTCTATTTAGGCGCTTCATTGGGGTTTGCAATCAGAAAAACAGTGTGGGAAGATGGGTACAACGGTGATGTAAATATTCAGAATGGTACTAGTGGTTTGTATCTAGATGGACATTTGGGAACTAGATATCATTTTAGCAATAAAACAGGTGTATTTCTAGATCTTTCTACAGGAATTTCCACCATTGGAATATCATTAAAAATTCATTAGTATTTATAATGCAATCAATTTATAAACAATTCTACTGTAGTAAAATAATACCCTTAATAATTAAATATACAATATCTTATTAAATAGTTAAACAATATTAAAAACAAAAAAATGGACACTCTAAATGAAATGAAAGGAAGCTGGAACGAAACCAAAGGAAAGCTTAAACAAAAATTTGCAATGCTTACAGATGATGATTTACTTTTAATTGAAGGTAAAAAAGATGAATTACTTGGTAGATTAGAAGCTAAACTTGGGAAAACTAAAGCAGAAATTCAAAAAATAATTTCTGAAATTTAATCTTTATAAATATAAATTAATAGAACAGCTTTAATTTATAGAGGAATCAAAGTTGTTAAGTATTTTAGAGTAATATATCTTTAATATACTTAATAACTATGATCCAAATAGAATGTAAATTATTAATTAACAAATAAAAATTAACTTATATGGGAAATTTACTATATGCAATTGCAGTGATCTTTATTATTATTTGGGCTATTGGATTTTTAGGGTATCATGCTGGAGGATTAATTCATATTCTTTTGGTAATAGCACTAATTTCAGTAATATTGAGGGTAATACAAGGTAACAAACCAATTTAAATCATCAAAAATAAAATCATGAAAAAAATAAAAATTTACCTAGCGATAACCATTTTGCTTTTACTATCAAGTCCATATCAGTCGCAATCGAAAGAAATCAATAAAACTACAACAGAACAAACCACCACTACCAACGTAACAGCTCAAGATGAAAGTTTGCTTCTGAGATTAAACGAAATAAATGAAATGGATAAATCCGAATTGAAGTCATCGGAAAAGCGGGAATTGAGAAAAGAAGTAAGAACGATAAAACATAAACTGGAGCATAACAATGGAGGTATTTATATTT
>JANPGA010000415.1:0-6364 GCA_031423735.1 Bacteroidota bacterium
TGGAATCGGAATTGATTGGTTTATTCAGGTTTTTATTAAAGGCTATTTTACAAGATTTGCATTCTTAATCGTGATAGGGTTATACATAGGAGGATGGAAACTAGCCGGCAAATCAGTTACTTTGAAATCATTTTTAGGCCTTAGCATTCTTTATTTCTTTTTTATAGCATTAATTTTTAGCCTAAAGTATGGAGCCTCTCAAAATTATTTTATTGAATTTACTATAATGACAATTTTTGGACTTGCGTATTTAATAAATAATAATCCATCAAATTACACTTCGTATTTAATAATTTGTGCTCTTTATATTCCATTTCTTATCGCAACATGTGCAACCGACAAATATTGGAATTCCATATCTCAATTAAAATCCTCAGCCAAAGATTTTAAAGTATGTGAAGAAATTGCCGAATATATCACAAAAAATAATGTTAAAGAAGATTACATCTATTCAAATTTTCACACTGAAAACTGCTTGAATTTGATGCTGACGAAGTCAACACTATTTCCTTGTAGAGAAGTTGCCTTTGTACAAACATATCCACATGGTGTATTTAAATTTAAAGAGTTTGGCGATTTATTAGATCAAGGAAAGATTAAATATATCATAGATAAAACAAATCATTTCCCAAATAAAATCCTGTATGCTTCGCCATTAAATTTTGTTGAAGAAAAAAATATTGGAGAATACACAATTTATAAATATCAAGAACCAACTAAGTAATTATTTTGTAATAAATAAATATTGATGAAAAACATATTTTACGAAAAACTAATTTTAACTGTCCTTTCAATGTATGCGTTGGCAATCTTAGTTGTACGTATTGCTATTGTATTTTCTTATTTGCCAGAAACAGGTGGGGTGTCAATAAATATGATGTATGGCATCATGCACCTAAACAAAACTGGAATTCTCTACAGCAACCCTGAATCTGCTCCATTTTCAATTATACAATATATGCCACTTTATTATTACTTCGTTAGTGGTATCGGTTACTTGCTAAATAAATCGAATGATGTTTATTCAATGATGGTAATTAATAGGGCAATCTGTTTCATTAGTGGTGTTGGATATTGCTATTTACTTTTTATTGGTTTAAGAAAAAATTTTCCGAAAATAGGAATCCGTATTCCAGCAATCATTGGATTATTGACCTTTACATTAATTCCTAGTCACAATTATGGAAGACTTGATAATCTATATTTATTATTTTGTTTAGCAGCAGTTTTCCTATTCATAAAATATGTGCGTCAAAAAAATGAACAAGGAATAATAAATATTAAAGCCCTAGTTTTATCTGGAGTGTTTTGTAGTCTTGCAATACTCACGAAGCAAACAGGTATTATTCTTGCCTCACTTTTCGCTGGTTGGTTATTAATTATTGACAAATCACCTTCCAACTTATTTAAATTTATTTTAGCATTTTTAATTCCAACAATAGTATCAATTTATTTTACGCTTCCTGTAAACCCAATTGATTTCAAACTTAATACCATTAATGGAATAAAAAATGGCATTGATCTAAACTGGTTTTATCAAGTTACTGTGAAGTATTACTTTGCTGAATCAGGATTTTTAATCGCATTTGGATTATATATGGCTGGCTGGCTTTTATTCGAACGTAAACCAGGATTAAAATTATTTACTTCAGCTTCCATTGTATTTTTATTTTCTACAGCTTTTTTAATGAGTATGAAAGGCGGCGGAAATCCTTTTTATTTTTTAGAATTTACATTCATGGTATTTTTTGGCATTTGCATTATTGTCAATGAATATCCTGAAGAACACAAAAAATATTTGCCGTATATAACTTTGTTGTTACCCTTCTTTTTAATGTCCACAATAAACGATAAAGGATGGCATGAAATAGGTCGAATGAAAAAAGCTAAAAAGGATTACATAGCTTGTTCTGAAATAAGCACCTACATAAATCAACATCTTACTAAAGGGAATTATATTTATTCAAATTTCCATCTTGAAAACACTCTTAATTTAATGGAGAGTGAAATAGCTCTGTTTCCGTGTCGTGAAGTAGCTTTTAAATTTACTCGTCCTCAAGGAGTATTTAAATTCGAAAGTTTTAATGAACTTGTAAAAAACAAAAGAGTTCAATTTATTATTGCCAAGCAAGATGATTTTCCATCTAAAATTTTAGACAGCCCAATGATTAATTATCATATAGATACTTTAATTGGTAGTTATGCAATATATCAACAAAAAATAAATTAGTTTTTAAATTTATTTACTTCGTGCCTTTCTAAAAATAATGCTATTACAGATGGCAACAAAATATTTGAAATCTGTTGTGAAAGGATTTCGCTCATATGATTTTAAATACTTTAATTCAGACGCTACAATTTCTTCTAGAGTTCGTGGCATATCAACATAAAAAGGAGGTAGCAATCCGGGTTTTGTATCTTTTCTTTTTTCTTGAAGTTCTTTTGAATACAAGCTATGATAATGACGACTTAATGGTCGAACTCCAACAATTTTAATATCTCCCTTCAACAAATTTAATATCATAGGAATCTCATCAACCCAAATTTTGCGAATAAACTTACCCCATGAAGTAACACGAAAATCATCAGCAAACTTACCGCCTTCTGCTAAACTATTTTGCTCATAAATGTACTCCTGCAAATATTCTGCATAAGGATACATTGTACGCAATTTAAACACCTTTATTACTTTGCCATCTTTACCAATTCTATTCATTGTAAATACTGGACCGTATGATGGATTAAGATCGTAATGAGGAGTTTTTTCTTTTTTGCCAATAAAATAAGTCAAGTTCTCAATTTCTTTAACTTCAACAATTCGAAAACCACAACAAACCAATCTACCTAAGGCTTCAGCTTTCGACATTACTCTGTTTCGACCATTTGTGATAAAGAAATAAAACTTTTTCAATAAAGGCATTTTAGGGAAAAACCTTTTAAAAACGAAATCAAAAAGGAAATAAACATGTGCTATGCCTGGAACAAATTTCTTTAACAATCGTGATTTTCTTTGCTCTTGTGTTTCAACTAAACCAATGTAAAATCCTCCTTCTGGAAGTTTCTCATTTACGGCTTCCTGAAATTTATTTACAAAACGAATATCATTTATTTTCTTTAAGTTAATTATGGTATTGCACCCATTCTCTTCAATGTTTTGTACATTGAAGGCGGTTGTTGTCTTAAACACCTTTGTTTCAGGATTCGCAATTTCAATATACTTATTGAATAAGTCTTGAACCTCCGAAGGAATATCCTGAATGAATGCTTTCTTCATATTTTTAACTGATCATATCAAGTTAATGATATAATAATTTATTTTAATAAACAATTAAGCAAAGGGATACGTGACGTGGGTAAACTATGTTTCCAAAAGGGTAAGCGCGTACTTACTTGTTGTCTTAGTAATCTATATCGTAAATATAGGTGATTCGATACAATAAAACAAATAATTTTTGCTAGGAACATTACATTTTTATAAAAATAGAGAGGATTGTTCTCAAATAATTGATTTAATATACTGAAAGAAAGTGTTTTAAGGTCAAAAATAACAAATAATTAACAAATGATAAAGCACTTGTATTTAAGGCCAAAAAATATTGAAAATCATTTTACAGCCAAATAATATAATTCCTAAACCTGACAGACGGTTAAGCCATAACAAAAATCGAGGACGAATAATTTTTTTTAATCTGGTGGCCAGCCAAGCTTTTAATAAATCAGTCGAAAATATTGTTCCTAAAGTGGCCACAAAAAAAACTACCGTATGGGTATTACTATAATGTTCCTTTGCTGCTAAGGTGCCTGCAACACCCATCCAAAAAAGCAAAACAAATGGATTTAGCATATTCATCATAAAGCCCTTTCCAGTGTCAATCCATAAAGTTTTCGAATCATCTGGCAACTCCAATTCATCACCAGAAATAACAGGCATCTTAAAAAGATTAGCAATCCCAAAACCAATCATTAAAATTCCACCAATTAATCCAATAAGCGTTTTATGCGTTTGTATCATCATTATGGATGTACTTCCAAAATAGGCAATGGTTATATAAATGCCATCACTTAACATTACCCCGAATGCTAAATAGGCTGCTGGAACAAATCCCTTTTTGAGACTAGTATTCAACAACATAAAGAAAACCGGACCAACAAGCATTGCTAAAACTAAACCTAGCGTTACTCCAGTTAATATTGGTTCAAACATATATTTACTTATGATGCACGGCTCTAAAATAACGAATCATAGTACGTCTCAGTAAAGCTTTCAGTAATAATTCTCGAATAATACGACTTTTTCGAAAACATATCCTAATTTTGGACAACACAAACTATGAAACATATTAAATTTATTTTGCTGGTATTAGTATGTCCGGCTATACTTTTTTTTAGTTGCTCTAATGAATTAGATGTATTGGATAATTATAAAGAAATACCAATTATTTATGGGGTGATTAATCCAAGTCAAAAGATAAATTACATTCGATTACAACGCGGATATCTTGGAGCTGGAAATGCATTAGTGATGGCTCAGCAACCTGATAGTATTTATTATGATACATCCATTGTTGATCTTCAATTAATATCACTTAAATCTGGTATTGATTTTAAAAGTTATCAGTTAACTCCTGTAATAAATGCTTTTAAAGAGGAAGGCTTGTTTACCGATGCAAGTCATATTCTCTATAAGTTAGTGATGAAAGACCAAAACGGGGATACATTAAATTTACTCTCTGGAATAGATTATAAATTGAAGTTTCGAAACAAAGCAACTGGACTTATTGATACTGCTGTAACAAAGATTATTGAACCCTTAATTGTTCAGAATTTTGGAACATCAACCACTTTCCCGAAAATTAATTTGGCCGCTAAAGACCCCTATAAAATTCGATTGTTTTCAAGTAAATATGCAAAAGTTTATGGGATGATTTTTCGATTTAAATATTTTGAACAAAATAACTCCACACTACTACGCACTACAAAGACTGTTGATTATTACCTAGCAAACGTTACTAGCCGAACAACAACATCTATTCAAGATATTGAGTTTCCTTTAGATGGACAAACCATATTTCGATTTTTAGGTTCAAATATCAAAGTTGATCCAACAGTTACACGGTCAGTAGTGGGTTGCGACTTTATTTTAACTGCTGGAACTCAAGATTTCTATGATTATATTCAGGTAAATCAACCATCAAATACAGTTAATTACATACCAGAATTTTCGAATTTAAGTGAAGGAAAAGGACTTTTTACTTGCCGGATTAATTCGACAGTAACAAATGTAGCTTTTAACGATCTCACATTAGATTCATTATATAACGGCTTCTATACCAAGAAGATTTTTGGAAATTAGTGCCTTTTTGTCAGTTTGTCACTTTTCATTTCCATGTTTGGTCTAATTTACTGTCAATGTATGCCTTGATAGGCTGTTGGCACTATGGTTGAATAGCCTTTTTCAATCTAACAAAAAAAATAAAATTATGAGAAAAGTTATCGGAATCGATCTAGGCACAACCAATTCATGCGTTGCTGTTATGGAAGGAAACGAACCGGTGGTAATACCAAATAGCGAAGGTCGTCGTACCACACCATCAATGGTGGCTTTTATAAAAGACGGAGAACGCAAAGTTGGTGATCCGGCAAAACGCCAAGCGATTACCAATCCTAAACATACCATCGCTTCAATTAAACGTTTTATGGGTGAATCATTTGATAAAGTATCAACTGAAATTTCACGCATGCCTTATGAAGTAATAAAAGGCGAAAACAATACACCTCGCGTAAAAATTGACGATAGGATGTATACTCCGCAAGAAATTTCAGCTATCATTTTACAAAAAATGAAAAAGACAGCTGAAGATTATTTAGGACATGAAGTTACGGAAGCAGTAGTTACTGTTCCTGCATATTTTAATGATGCACAACGTCAAGCTACAAAAGAAGCTGGAGAAATTGCAGGTCTTAAAGTTTTACGTATCATCAATGAGCCAACTGCTGCGGCGTTAGCTTATGGAATGGATAAAAAACATACTGATACTAAAGTTGCAGTATTCGATTTAGGTGGTGGTACTTTTGATATCTCTGTTCTTGAATTAGGAGACGGTGTTTTTGAAGTGAAATCTACAAATGGTGACACTCATTTAGGTGGTGATGATTTTGATCAAGTAATTATTGATTGGTTAGCAGCTGAATTTAAAAACGACGAAGGTTTAGATCTACGTAAAGATCCAATGGCTATGCAACGTTTGAAAGAAGGTGCTGAGAAAGCAAAAGTTGAATTATCAAGTTCAGCACAAACAGAAATCAACTTGCCGTACATTATGCCAGTTGATGGAATTCCAAAACATCTTGTAAAAACATTAAC
>JANPGA010000416.1:0-5040 GCA_031423735.1 Bacteroidota bacterium
CCATTTAGATAACATCCTTAACTTCTTTAATAACAGAACCACCAATGCAAATGCAGAATCTTTCAATTCTAAAATAAAGGGATTTAGGGCTAACCTGAGAGGTGTAACTGATGTAAAATTCTTTCTCTTTAGACTGGAAAACTCTTTGCTTAAATAACTTACTCCCCAGAAAATGAATGTGACCCAAATTAATCCACCACTAACACCACCGCTTCCAACATTAATTGTTTTACTTGTTGCGAGTGTTGATGTTCCAGTGCTTGCTCCAAAATACACTCCACCAGTTCCTGTACTTGTTACATTTATATTTTGATTGAATTGTGTTCCTGTTCCATTATAGGCAATATAAATTACTCCTGAACCGCTACTATTAAAACTGAGTTCTCCATTAAAAATATCACGGGTTGAATTGGCCATTAAGAAATAACCAGATCCCGAAGTGGAAATGGTTGTATTTCCATTAAACGTATTATTTCCAATACAAGCATCATTGGAAGTGCCTGTTTTTGTTAAACTCGTTGCTCCATTAAAAGTAGTTGCTGTTGAAGTTATTGTCGAACTTGTTACAGTGATAGCGGCATTTAGAGTCATTGATGTGGTACTAGTGCCAAAGGTTGTTGTTGTGCCTTGTGCGATGATCGTTCCAATTGATCCAGTACTTAAAATAGTGCCTCCATTAAAAGCTGCATTCCCATTTATTTGAAGTGTTTTACCATTGATGTTTAAAGAGCCATTATTGATTTCAGTAAAATTATTTACAGTTTGGTTGGATGTCAAATATGGGTTTCTAGCGGATGTACCTATTGTTACATTATCGATAGAGGAAGGAATTCCATTGGGAGTCCAATTGGTACTTGTAGACCATAAGCTATCTGTAGTACCGGTCCAAGTATAATTAACTGCAGCTGCAAAAGATGTACTATTAACTCCAAAATTCCAGTAAGCAAACGCAATTGCAAATAGTGATAATATTCCTCCTGCAATAGTCCTACGTTGTATGAGTTTGGTTGATTGTTTTATTCTTAAATCTAACCTCGGTCTCGTAACTTTTTTCATTGTAAAGTATCGCTTTTTTTAGCTGATATTCTTACGAAAAAACATAGCGTATATTTCACTCAAAAAACAGAAATTTAACCATTAAAATGAACCAAACTTTAAAAAGAAAAGCCCCAAGTTTTCTGTTTCCAGAAAACTTGGGGCTTTTCTTAATTCTTAATTCTTAATTCTTAATTCTTAATTCTTAATTCTTAATTCTTAATTCTTAATTCTTAATTCTTAATTCTTAATTCTTAATTCTTAATTTATTTCAATCAAGCATCGCTTTCACCTCACTAACCACCTTCGAAATAAAATCTGCAACAGGAATACTACCTTGATCACCTTGTCCATGTAATCGAACAGAAACAGTGCCTTCTTCAGCTTCTTTTTCTCCAACAATTAACATGTATGGAATCTTTTTTATTTCTGCTTCGCGAATTTTTTTGCCAATTTTTTCATCACGGTGATCAATAGTTCCACGAATATCCGAATTGATTAATTGCTGCAATACATTTTTTGCATAATCATTATATTTCTCTGAAATTGGAAGTATTGTAACTTGATGTGGAGCTAACCATAATGGGAAATTTCCTGCATAATGTTCAATCAAGAATCCGATAAACCGCTCGTGTGTTCCAAGTGGAGCCCGGTGTATACATATCGGCGTTTCCATCTCATTATTCGCATTTCTAAATGTTAAGCCAAATCGTCCGGGCACAGCGAAATCTACTTGGTTGGTAGCTAAGGTAAATTCACGTCCAATTGCACTCCAAACCTGAACATCGATTTTAGGACCATAAAAGGCTCCTTCATCAGCAACTTCAACATATGGAATATTCGAATCAATCAAAACCTGACGAACCATGTCTTCTGTTTCTTTCCAAAGTTCAGGTTCATTCACATATTTCTTACCTAATTTCTCAGGTGAATGTGTTGAGAAACGCATCACATATTTTTCAATCCCAAAGATTTTAAAATATTTCAGATACATGTCATTTACTGCATTAAACTCTTGCGCAAATTGGTCTTTACTACAATAGATATGCGCATCATTCATCTGTAAACATCGCACTCGCATCAGCCCAAATAACTCTCCACTTTGCTCATAGCGATAACAGGTTCCATATTCAGCCAATCGAATAGGAAGATCGCGATACGACGGATTTAATTCTTTGAAAATTTTGTGATGATGAGGGCAATTCATCGCCTTAAGGTAATAACGCTCACCATCAAATTCCATTGGCGGAAACATCGAATCTGCGTAATAAGGAAGATGTCCACTTGTAAGATACATGCTCTCCTTAGCAATATGCGGAGTTCGAACACGCTTATATCCAGCCATCAACTCAGTTTTCTTCGCTAATCGCTCTAATTCCTCAATTATCACTGCACCATTTGGCATCCATAAAGGTAACCCTGGACCAACATCATCATCGAAAGTAAAAATCCCCATCTCCTTACCGATTTTACGGTGATCACGCTTTTTAGCTTCTTCAATCATCACCATGTACTCATCCAATTCCTGTTTTTTAGGGAAGGTGATACCATAGATTCGTGTAAGTTGTGGGTTATTAGAATCATTTTTCCAGTAAGCACCCGCAACATTTAAAAGCTTAATAGCCTTAATGCCTCCGGTACTTGGAATATGTGGTCCACGACATAAATCTGTAAAGTTTCCTTGAGTATAAAACGTAATTGTTCCATCTTCAAGGTTAGTTAATAAGTCGAGTTTATATTGATCTTGTTTCTCAGTAAAATATGCGATCGCCTCAGCTTTCGTCATCTCCTTCCGGATATACGGATTATTAAGCTTTGCTAATTCAGTCATTTTATCCTCGATCATCTTAAAATCTTCAGATGAAAATGAACGACCACCAAAATCTACATCATAATAAAACCCACTTGATAGTGCTGGTCCCACCCAGAATTTTATCCCAGGAAAACTAGCTTCTAATGCTTCTGCCATTAAGTGTGCTGAAGAATGCCACATCGTATTCTTACCTTCATCGTCTTTCCACGTAAGCAGTTGCAATGAGGAATCACTGTCTATAGGGCGCATAAGGTCACGGACTTCTCCATTCACCTTTGCAGCAAGTACATTGCGGGCTAAGCCTTCGCTGATCGATTTTGCAATATCCATGGCATTTGTACCTTTTGGGTAGTCACGAACGGAATTGTCGGGCAGGGTAATTTTGATATTCATAAATTTTGTGAAAGAGGTGCAAAGATAATACAGGAAATGATGCTATTTGAGAATGATTCACGGATACTGATGAAAATCTTTAATTTTTTTATGAATTTCCCTTAGGCAGTTTTAAAAGTATCATTGAAGCAAATGGAGCTAAAACAAACTCATTTTCATTGGCTTTGCAATCAGGATGTGATTCGTAAATTAGTTGGAAGGAATGCTTAGGTTCATCTTCGTTTTTTAGTAGTATAGTTTCATCATTAAGATTATGGAGAATTAATAAAGTTTTGTCTTTGTAGGAATTAGTAAAAATAATTACTGTTGGTTCCTCACATTTTACAATCCCAATTTCGCCTTTTTCAAGACCTTCATTTCGGTTTCGAAGATTGATAAGTTCTAGGTAGCTATAATAAACTGATGAAGGATCTTCTTTTTGTTCTTCTAAAGATTCAACATTTGTTTCACTAGAAAAAATTGGATCAATCCATTTTGTGCGATCCGCATCCTTCGAAAGTTCCTTCCATAAAAATGGCTCACGTAAATTTTCATCCGGTTTTTGACCTAGCATTCCAAGTTCTTCACCATAATATAGAAATGGAATCCCTGGAAGTGTTAACAAAATAGCTGCTGCAAGTTTAATTTTCCTTCTATCGTCACCAAGTCGTGATGCTACACGTTCTTGATCATGATTACTTAAAAAAATCGCATCGGTGGAGGTTGGATCTATGTTTTTGTAAATGTCACGAACACCTTTTAACCAATCAGCCAAGCAATCATGACTGCCATTTAATACCGCTTTTATAATGAGCTCCGAAAGTTCAAAATTAAATGCTGAAGTTAACCCCTCATAGAGGAATGGTGCAATATAACCACAGGAATCGGTTATTTCTCCAATAACTAGCGCGTTTGCATTAATTTTACAAACATGGCTTCTAAATTCTTGCCACCATTTATAATTTTCATCCTCTCTTCCAGGAGGAAATATATGCATAGCTGCGTCTAAGCGAAAGCCATCAACACCTAAATTTAGCCAAAAAGTTGCAATATCTTTTGCTGCTTTTCTTACTAATAAATTATCATAATTTAAATCAGGCATTCCTTTCCAAAACAATCCATAATAAAGCTCATCTTTTGGACCTTTATCAGGCAGATGCCATAATAAAGTTTCACCCAATGGGATCTCATTCGCATTTTTCCAAACATACCAATTCCTATATGGATTTTGCTTGCTTTTTAAAGAAGCCTTAAAATAATGATGATGGTCGCTGGTATGATTAAGCACTAAATCAATTATTATTTTAATTCCTTTTTGATGTGCTTTAAGGATTAAATTATTAAAATCATATAAAGTTCCATATTCAGGATCTATATTTTCATAATTTGTGATGTCGTATTTATGGTAAGAAGGAGAGGGAGAAATTGGAAGCAGCCAGATTCCTTCGATACCTAATTCAGAAAAGTAATCAAGCTTTCCTATTAGTCCTTTTAAATCCCCAATCCCATCAGCGTTGCTATCAGCAAAACTCCTTACAAAAACTGAATACCAAACACCCATATATTGTATTATTATTTAGTGAAAGTAGTTACAATTTTAGATTTAAATTGATTTGATTTCAACAAATTATAATAAGAAATATTAATTGAAATAAAGGCTATATTTTTTAGTAAATGATAAAATAGCAATTGTATTTCATTTGCTATAATTATTAAACTAAGAGTAAAAAGAAATAATATTAATTTAATTAGTTTTTAAAAAGGATGGAAGGGTGAGCTCATTAATTAGTTATTTTTTTAGAAAACTAATTTACATTTTT
>JANPGA010000417.1:0-6057 GCA_031423735.1 Bacteroidota bacterium
ATTAGCATTTAAATCTATCTCTATCTTTGTATAAAGAACAAAAACAATTCCTACATGTTCCTAAATACCAGCCCTTTAAATTTCAATATGCATTTGTTAAATAGTTTTTATTATCCATTTGAAATCGAATTCAAGTGCAAATTATTATCGTAAAGACCTTATTATTTGACAATTAAGTGGAAACACCAATTTAAAGCAAATTAATTGAAAAATACTTTTTATAAATATTTTATCCATCATTACCTAGTTCATTTGTCTCTTGAAAAGCAATAAAAAATCATTATTCATAATTCCAAATAGCTATATTATTAAAACGAGTTAGATTTAATGTAACGTCTCTATAAATGACCGAAAAGTTCATTTTTCTAGTAAATACCTATAAAATTGCCATTTATTCGATAAATTAAATTTCAATCCTCTAATTTTGTAAACGAAACGGAAAACTGTTTCACTCGTTAAACTCGAAAAAAATAATCATGATCGACGAAGAATTAGGCATAGGATCTCGAATGAAACATCCTGAATTTGGTATTGGGGTTGTTATCAATGTTAAGCCAAAAACATATGATGTTGTTTTTACAGAAAAGGGAAGACGAGAAATAGCTAAAAGTTACCATGCAGTAGAAGTTATTGAAGCTATTGAGCCAGATACAGATTTGGTTAGCCTCTTTGATGTTGAAAGAACATTAACAAGTATCATCAAGCGATTTTCAGATATCCAGGAGACAGTTCCATTAGGTGCAAAATGGACTGGAGGTAAAATTGTACTTTATCCAGGAAATGCAGGACTTCAACCAAAAGAGTTTCCAATTGATGCATTTTTTAACAAAATTATTATGGTGAGAGATCGATTACGTGTAATGGAACAACGAATCAATGCACATGACAAACTTACCGAAGAAGATAAAATTAATTTACAACAATATCTAACACGCATTTACGGAAGTTTAACAACTTTTAATACGCTTTTTAAAAATTCTGATGATCATTTTGTTGGAGATCGATCTTCAAAAAGTGAATAGGTGATTTCTTTTTATCAATTACTACTTGTTTTTAATTAATTAAATTATTGCTAAAAAATTCAGCATGAAAATTAAATTATTTAGGTTCTCTATATATTGCTTTTTGTTAATTGCTAAAGCTATGAATGCTCAAGTAGCAGACACGATTTATTTTCAAAAGTATGCTACCAATCAACGATTTATTAATGTTCAAATTGAAGATAAAAATTATCGATTTTTATTCGATAGTGGTGCTGGATCAACATTTATAAGTGAGGAACTTGCTTCAACAATTAAATTCAAGAAAACAGGAGTATTAAATACATATAACAAAGAAGGAAAAAGGCAAATTTTTAGGAAGGGGAAATCGCTAATGTTAAAAATCGGAAAAACATTTTTGTTACAACCACAAGTGCTAATTTCCAATGAACTCAATGCTCCAAATAGTACTCTTCCGAAACTTGATGGAATTGTTTCATTAAAGACTTTCGATAATCAGATTATAAGTATTGATTTAGAAAATAATTTACTATTGATAGAAAGCAATCAAAGCTTTAGTGAGAAGAAAAGTAAAATGCTGCCAGTAGAATCCACATTTACAAATGGAATTGAAGGTAGCGAATTAAATGTTTTTTTAAATGTATCGGTTAAAGAAAAACCTTTGCTAATAAAATTTGATACTGGAAATAATGACCGAGTTTTAATTTCTAAAGAAACAGCCAAAGATTTAAACCTTGCCAATGATTCAATTTTACAATCCTCGACTTCAATAAAAACCGGTGATCTACCATTTATGATCAATTATGCAGTAGCTGAAAATCTTACTACCGTTTCAAAAGATTTAATTTATGATGGTGTATTTAATTATTCTTTTTTATCAGGATATACTTTCTCAATTGATCTTATGAAAAAGAAAATATTTTTGTTGCCATTTTAATATCACTAAAAAAAATAAATTACCTAATTACATTTAACTTATAGGTTTGCATTTGATTATCACTTTCCAATTTTACAAAATACATTCCATTTGATAAATCATTAACATTAATATTTAATTTATTAAATCCAATTGATAATTGATTAAATACTTTAGTGATTAATTGCTTACCATTTATATCTATAACAGAAGCTTTAGCACTACGTTTTTCCTTTACATAAACATCAACATTAAAATTTGAATTTGCTGGATTAGGATATAATGATAATTCGTTTTTAAAATTAATATTTTCGATTCCAATTATTGTTGAATTAAAAGGCAAACGAATATTATCAAGCCAAACACAATCATTACCATAGGAATTTATTAAATCCTTTTTATACCTAAAAGTATAAATATGAACACCAGCTTCTACAGGAAATGAAACATAAGACCAAGGAATACTACCTGACCATTCTCCAAACTGATTACTATCAATAAGAAACTTGAAAAAATCCCAAGTTGGCTCAGATGAAACTTTATACCAAAAAGTTATTGAATCATTTTGTTGAACATTTAAAGTAATATTTAAATCAGTTTCTTCTCCGTTGCTTATAGCTCCACTTACTGCAGAATAACTCCCTTGATAAGGTAAGAAATTTGCCATTCCCCATACAGTATGACCTACTCGAGACCAATTAAACTTTTTATAATCACCTGTTTCAAAATCTTCGATTATATCTCCAGCAGTTGAATTAAAAACTTGAATAGTATCATATTGCCCAGACCACAATTTTAATTTAACGTTGTACGGAGTACCAACAGCAACATTTTGAGCCATTGTAACATTAAAGGAAATATCCCTAGAAGATTGTTTTGCTAAGACTCCTAATCCGTGAGTGTTTGCATTAAGAGTTAAAAAAGAATTCGGAGTGGATAAAATAGTATTCGTTCCTCTGGCTTCACTATAACCTGAATTAACACAATGAAAAATAAGGTCAGCTGTTTCTCCACTTTCTAATTTCTTATTATTATTTCCTCCAATGGAATCGTTAACAATCATAGAAGTGATTCCTAAATTAGGTGCATTAATGGTTTGGTAGATAACAGACGACCAAGCATTAGTACTATTTGTATCAACTACATCAACTTTGAACTTTACAATATGTTGATCAGCAACATTATTATTTATTCGAAAAGTAAATGCTGAATCTACCTTCACACTTGAATTGCCATTAATATCACCCCAATTTTTAACTGATGAAAAAATAACAACATTAGTATCTAACGATGATATTTTTGCCGTACATTTTAATGCATCTACAGTACTCAAATTTGATAAAGTTACATCCATTGAAACCAACTCACTGTAATCTAACAACCCATCATTATTTCCATTAAAATCATGATTTACCAAAGATGTATAAGTTATATAAGGTAAATTGGTAGGTACAATTAAAATGGTTCCTAAATAAGGAATTTTATTAGGTGCTGTAACAGTTACAAAAATAGTATCGACAACATTCAACTGCTTAAAAAATAATACTACTGTACCATTTAAAACCTTACCAATAGATATTATTTCTCCATTTAGGGTTAAACAAACCGTTGCATTATCAAAATTACAATTTACTGCAAGGTAGGTTGAACCTAAATTTATACTATCAGGATGAAAAACGATTAACTCGGAAGGAGTTGAGGTACGTACCTCCAAAGTTGGATCGCCAAATACATGCCATGTACTAGTCATTTCAGAACCATTATTTCCATACTGATCATTCATATGAAAACAACCATTAAATGATAATCCAGCGAAAGTTCTTTTAATATTATTGGTATCTTGTTGAGTAAGAATATCGATCATTTCATCTTGTGCATCCATAGGTGGATCCCAAGTTTGATTGATAGAAGACATAAAAGAAGCAACCGCGCCAACGGGATTTCCGTTACTTCTTGATCTTAATAAAACTTCGGCTAAACATGGTCCTGAATTTTGGGCAAAATCGCCATTAATACATGCCACAGACCAAATAAAAGGTAAATTATTTTGAAGTATTAAACTACCTAAATCAGCATTAGAAAATCCAGTTGTTGTAAGTGAAGTGCTGGTACCATGACCAGTGTAAGTAATAACACCAGTTCCTGCTTGCATAGGTGCTAGCAAATCTAAATCGGTTGGATCGCCTGGAGCGTCATTAGTCCCTAGATGTGTTCCGTCGTAGAGTTCATCAACATGTGAGTAATTGAATCCAATTAAATCGGTTTGCATATTATGTGCATGCTCCCAATCCATTTCAAAATCATCTCCTGGTCCTTGATTACTTCCAATAACGACGCCCTTTCCATAGCCATTTTGAGAAGTATCAGCAGCTAATTCATAATTTATAGATCGCTGTACTTGGGTTGTAACATCATCAGGCGAATCAGCAGAGAAGCGACCAATAAAAACTTCCGAATAGGCATCACTTCCTAAAATAAAGCCATAAACAGGATCGGAAACGCCTGCACCTGTAACTAGACTAGGAATTTGTGTTATATCTCCAACTAGTAAGACGTAAGTTAAGTTAGAATTAAAATAATAATTGGCAATAAAACTCTCAATTGCGGTTGCATTATAACCACCTGCATTAAAAACATCTATCAGTTCAGTATGAATTCCTTTTTTTGTTTTCCACTCAACAAATGGTTGCATTAGAGACATCCATTGAGAGGGGCATATAATTAGCAAATCTCCTTGCTCGCCTAAAGGAGTATATTGTACAGAATTGAAGTTTTTAAAGTGATTTTTATAGATTGCAAAAAATTCTGGATCTATTTTTTCTAGCGGCTTTTTTCTAAGAAACTGATTTACTCCAGCTACACCATCTTTTCGAGATATTTTTACAGTTATATTCGAATAAACACGAAGTGTTTTAGTAATTGGGTTATATTGAAAAGGATTAAATACAATTGATTCGCCTCGATAATCTCGTATGATATAAGGATCATTTAAACTGGCAACTGATGAAGGCCAAAATTCATTTTGCAAATATTCCTTTCCTTTTATAAATGGAATATCAGCAGGATTAATATTTCTTGTTAAATTTCCTTTTGAAGGTGTTACATTGTAATTTTCAAAATCTTTAAAGGAAGAACTTAATACTTCAATTTGCATCGCACCAATATCTGGAATAATAACCGAGCATGCAATTTTACCTAAATTGGGGGCACCTTCTTGTAAAAAAGGAGAAGTTTCAGGAGAAGAAATTGAATAACCATCCTGCTCATTTCCTGTTTTATAAAATCCGCCTAATTCAAGTTGTAATACTGAACTCTTGATATCCGAACTTATTAGTTCAATTGAAACTTTACTGGGCGAACCTTTTCCAATAGAAACCCATTCATGAGCAATCACAACATTGATTGAAAAGAGAAAAATTGTTAAATAAATAAACAAAAAGCTAATGATTCTTTTCATGAGGTAAATTGCTTAGGATTACTTTGCTAAAGTAACAAAACTATTTCAATCAATTATGAAGATTTTAATTTTAACTAACAGATTTTTACACAATTAGGATAAAACAAAGCTAATTTGATGGAATGTTACTTTTTGGGTCTTCAATAGGTTTAGGGAAAACTGGTTTATAGGGTATTCCTTTAACTTTTGACTCGAACCATTGTTCAAAAAGGATTAATTCATGACTTCTGGGGATCCAACGATAGTCTGGCTCCTCGGAAGCTAATAGCTTAAAATCCTTTTGTCGATCTTCCCAAACTTCCTTAAAATCAAAACCAGAACGGGCAAGGTGATTCAAAAGTCGAAATATTACAACATCTCGTTTTCTTACCGATTTCATTTTTGTAGTCCGCTCAATATGTTTACGCAAACTCTCAATTCGCTGATCCGCTAAATCCACTTTCTCCGTTTCCAAAGTCAAATAAATTTGAAGCATCCGAATTCCAATATTCCAACCCTCCTTATCATTTTCAATCTCCTTTGTTTCAAGCAATAATTTAAATGATGCTTTGTATTCACCTGATAGAAATTTGGCAATAGAATAAAGATAATAGCTACGACTTTCAAATTCTGATTGCATAGACAGACCAGTGCAAATTATCTCTTCCAACAAAACCGATGCTTTTTCATAATCTAACAAATAT
>JANPGA010000418.1:0-2342 GCA_031423735.1 Bacteroidota bacterium
AAGTAAATGTGTAGTTGCTTTCCCCTTTAATCGCTTCATAAACTTATCCGTAAAGGATGTTTTAATAATTTGATCATGTTTTCCAAGAAACAATTCGAAGCGAATGGGTCTTGATTTTACATAATGGTTTGCTAGATCAAGATGGGTAGAATAATTCTTTAAAAGTTGCCATGTTAGGTAAATGCGTTTTCGGTCTTCATAAGTTTTAATGCTCATCAAAAAGAATCGTTGTTGTTTTTCATTTATAAATCCTAATTTTTTACTTGCATTAATAGCAGCCAAAAAACCCGACGGATTGTTCACTGCATACCTACTTATGTGTTTGCCAATAAATGTTTTAGAAAGAATCCGTCTTGCATAATCTGGAGTGAAACCATCTGGTGCTAGGAGGAATAGTTCATAAATCCTGTGGGGAAGTCGATGAATAATTCCTAGAACTAATTTGGCACCAAGGCTATAACCCATAACAGAAAATCGCACCTTTTTTTCTTCCCATAATAGTTTTTCGAGCATGTTTGCAAGAATTGAAGACGTAAATGATTCTATTGGGTCGTCTAAATTTCGAGCATTTACTCCATGATAAAAAAAATCGAAAGCGATAATTGTATAATGTTGGCCTAAATCTTTTTCAAAAACTTCAAAATCATTTCCGCTTCTACCAAACCCATGAAAAGCTAAAAGAATTTCAGATCCGAAGCCATACTTTTTATAAGGAAGTGTATGATTTTTATAAGAAAGAAATAGCGTTTTTTTCTGATCCTGCATCTCTTGCAAATTAATAAAAAAAACGTTAAAAACGACTTATTAACATTCAAATATTAAGGATGCTTTTTATCTACTTTTGTGCTCGTTAAAATTAGCAGAATGTTGAATAAATATTTTACTTATTCGTTTTTAAAGGACTATACGCTTTTTTTATGTTTTTTATCACAAATTTTCATTCAGAATTTAAATGCATTTTATATCGAATTAACTTCTTTATACAGTAAAGTTCAAAACAATTATTTTATCTTAGAAATCAATCAATATTAGAATATGCCACGTGATCATTCCATAAAAACTGTATTAATAATTGGTAGCGGACCAATAATTATTGGGCAAGCTTGTGAATTTGATTATGCCGGTAGTCAGGCTTCAAGGTCAATGAAAGAAGAAGGTATTGAGGTGGTTCTTATCAATTCAAATCCAGCTACGATTATGACTGATAAGGTAACTGCTGATCATATTTATTTGAAGCCATTAACAAAGAAATCGATTGCATGGATTTTAGAAAAGCATAAGATAGATGCGGTACTTCCAACAATGGGTGGACAGACAGCTTTGAATTTGGCGATTGATTGTCAGAAGGCAGGTATTTGGGATAAGTATGGTGTTCGAATTATTGGAGTAGATATAGATGCAATTAAGACCACTGAAGATCGTGAACGTTTTCGATTACGAATGTTAGAGCTCGGCGCAAATGTTTGTAAAGGAAGAACAGCAACTTCATTTTTAGAAGGCAAAGAAATAGCACAAGAGATCGGTTTCCCATTGGTAATTCGTCCTTCTTTTACACTTGGTGGTTCGGGTGGAGGATTTGTGCATAGTCAAGAAGAGTTTGATGCTGCCTTGAATCATGGATTGCATGCTTCTCCTGTACATGAAGTATTGGTTGAGCAAAGTATAATGGGATGGAAGGAATTTGAATTGGAGTTATTGAGAGATTCAGCTGGTAACGTGATTATCATTTGTTCCATTGAGAATTTTGATCCAATGGGAATTCATACTGGTGATTCTATAACAGTTGCTCCTGCAATGACGTTGAGTGATCGTACTTATCAGCGCATGCGTGACCTTGCCATAAAATGCATGAATGGGATTGGGCATTTTGCTGGTGGATGTAATATTCAGTTTTCAGTAAATCCTCAAAATGATGAAGAGATAATTGTTATTGAAATTAATCCACGTGTTTCACGTTCATCTGCATTAGCATCAAAGGCTACAGGTTATCCAATTGCTAAAATTGCCTCTAAGCTTGCGATTGGTTATAATTTGGATGAATTACAAAATCAAATCACTAAAAATACTTCAGCTTTTTTTGAGCCTACTATTGATTATGTAATTGTAAAAGTCCCTCGTTGGAATTTCGATAAATTTAAAGGCACTGACCGTCATTTAGGCTTACAAATGAAATCTGTTGGTGAAGCAATGGGTATTGGAAGAAGTTTTCAAGAAGCATTACAGAAAGCTTGTCAATCATTGGAGATAAAACGTAATGGATTAGGTGCTGATGGAAAGGAATTAACAGACCAGACTGCAATTTTAGAAAGCTTAAAAAATCCTAGTTGGAATAGATTGTTTCA
>JANPGA010000419.1:0-7136 GCA_031423735.1 Bacteroidota bacterium
ATTGATTTTATTGTTGAAGGTAAACGGGTGGTATTTATTGATGATGTCCTCTTTACTGGCCGTACCATACGTGCCGGACTTGACGCTTTACTAGCTTTCGGTCGTCCTGCAAGTGTTGAGTTATTAGTATTGATCAATCGTAAATTCAGTCGTCAATTGCCAATTGAAGCTGATTACATTGGAAAATCTATTGATACCATTTCTTCTGAAAAAGTTAAAGTTCAATTACTCCAACCCAACGGTGATGATGGTGTTTGGCTTAATAGTGATGAAAAGCAATAATGAGCAATTTACTAAGTGTGCGACATCTATTAGGAATAAAAGATCTTCAAAGGGAAGATATAGAACTTATATTTTCTACAACTGACAATTTTAAGGATGTTATTAATCGTCCAATAAAAAAAGTTCCTTCCTTACGAGATATAACTATTGCAAATTTATTTTTCGAAAACTCAACTCGTACCAAACTTTCTTTCGAATTAGCTGAAAAACGTCTATCTGCGGATATCATTAATTTCTCTGCTTCTGGTTCATCAGTAAGTAAAGGTGAAACACTTATTGATACCGTTAATAATATTCTTGCCATGAAGGTTGATATGGTTGTAATTCGTCATCCTAAACCTGGATCAGCAGTTTTTTTGGCTAAACATGTGAAAGCAAATATTGTAAACGCAGGTGACGGTACTCATGAACACCCAACTCAGGCTTTATTGGATGCTTATTCTATAAGAGAAAAAACAGGAAGTGTGGAAGGAAAAAAGGTGGTTATTGTTGGTGATATTCTTCACTCAAGAGTGGCTTTATCAAATATCCTTTGCTTACAGAAATTAGGTGCTGAGGTTATGGTTTGTGGTCCTACAACTCTAATTCCTCGCTATATTTCTGAATTAGGTGTTAAAGTTGAATACAATCTACGTAAAGCATTGGAATGGTGTGATGTAGCAAATATGCTTCGGATTCAAATGGAACGTCAGGATATAAAATATTTTCCTTCCATACGGGAGTATATTATGCTTTATGGTGTAAATCGTAAGTTACTCGAAAGCCTCAATAAAGAAATAGTAATCATGCATCCCGGGCCAATTAACCGCGGCGTTGAAATTACGAGTGATGTTGCTGATAGCGGCCAAAGTATTATTCTTGACCAAGTTGAAAATGGTGTTGCAATTAGAATGGCAGTTCTTTTCCTCTTAGCTCAAGCTCGTTGATTTTAACAATTGGCGGTTGACAAATGAATTTTTGTATTTACAATAGCCACTTCTTTTCCATATATTTGTTTAAAATTCTCCCATTATGCATTTCACTATAGACAAAAACGATAAATATGTTGTTGTTAAGCTTCATGAGCAAAAACTAAACACATTAATCGCAGCAGAACTAAAATCTGAATTATTGTTATTGAATACTCAAGGGTTCAATAATATAATTCTAGATCTCTCTGAATCAATATATTGTGATTCATCTGGACTAAGTGCGATTTTAGTAGGAAATCGTTTATGTAGAAATTCAAATGGTTCTTTTGTAATTACTGGGTTAAGTTCAACTGTCCTTAAACTTGTACAAATCTCACAATTGGATAAAGTATTAAACATCACTTCCTCATTAAATGAAGCCATTGATTATGTTTTAATGGATGAAATGGAACGTAATGTTAAAAATGATTAAAACTTTCTTTTCCTAAATTTAAACTTATTATCATGCTAAGAAGCTTACTAACTTCTATTCTTGTTGTTGTATTATTTACAGGAATAACCTATTCTCAATGTATCCCTAATACTGCTATAACCACTTCTGGTATTTTCCCTGATAGCGCAACAGGTTTAGCTGTAGGCACGGTTGGTCAACCTTATAATCAAGTATTGCAAATTAAAGTACCTGTTGATACCGTTACAACGTTTGGAGGGTTTCCTATAACTGTTCCAATTACTTCAATTGCTTTAAGTTCATTTACAGGATTACCTCCAGGTTTAACCTATGTATGTAATCCAACAAATTGTGTTTTCCCTGGAGGAAGTAATGGTTGTGTGTCAATAATTGGTACACCAACATTAGCAGGAATCTATACTCCTTTAGCAATAACCACTACCAGTTATACCATTTTTGGAGCCGCATCTTCTCGTAAGGATACAGTAGATTACTACATAATTAATATTAATGCATCTTCAGTTGGAATAAATCAGCATAATCAAAATTCAATATTTGCTGTAGAGCAAAATACTCCGAATCCATTTAACGATATTTCAAAAATCAACTACACTGTACCATCTAAATCAAAAATTGATTTTAAATTATTTAATATAATTGGTAAAGAAGTGTTTGTTAAAAGTGAAATGGCAGATGCAGGTTTAAATACTATCTCCATTAATGGAAGTGATTTTGCTCCTGGTATTTATATGTATATGATAACTTTTGATAACAAAACCATTTCTAAAAGAATGGTAATATCAAAAAAGTAAATGAGTTTTGAGCTTACGATTCTTGGAAGTAGTTCTGCAACACCCATTTTTAATCGACATCCAACCTCTCAGTTATTAAATATTCGGGACCGTTTTTTCCTGATCGACTGTGGTGAAGGAACACTACTTCAATTGTTAAGGTATCGAATTAAATATCATCGAATAAGTCATATTTTTATAAGTCATTTACATGGTGATCATTATTTGGGATTAGTTGGGTTATTATCGACGTTCCATTTGCAAGGCAGAACAAACGAATTGCATCTGTATGGGCAACAAGAATTAATGGATATTGTTGAAATACAGTTAAGAGTTTCCAATACAATTTTACGTTATAATCTTATTTTCCATCCGGTACGACATTATACACCAGAGGTTATTTTAGAGGATGATGAAGTACAAGTTAGATCTATAGTTTTAAATCACCGAGTACCTTGTACAGGGTTTTTATTTATTGAGAAAGTACGACCTCGAAAGTTGATCATACAAAAAGTTCAGCAACTTCATATTCCAATTGCCTATTATGCAAAATTGAAATCTGGAGCTGATTATATTGATGAAACTGGAAATACTATTAGAAATGAAGATTTAACGGAAACTCCACCTAAACCTCATTCCTATGCCTATTGTTCCGATACCATGTATGATCCTTTAATAAAAGAAGATGTAAATGGAGTGGATTTGTTATATCATGAAGCTACATTTCTTCACGACCTTGTTGATCGTGCAACACAAACGTATCATTCAACTGCGTTACAAGCTGCACAGGTTGCAAAAGATGCAGATGTGAAAAGATTGATCATTGGTCATTTTTCAGCCCGTTATAAAGATTTAGATCCACTGTTAATAGAAGCACAATCCATTTTTAAAGATACTGAATTAGCATTAGAAGGAAGAAAATTCAAAGTAGGATAAAATAACAAAAGAGCAGAATTTGCATCCTGCCCTTTGTTTCATTAAAACTGTTTGTTGGTATCGTTTAGAAACGTAAATCTTCTTGTTCTCCTAAAGTTTTACGGCCATCTAATATTTGCTGTCTTGCAGATTCACATAATTGAAATGCGTATTCTTCTTTCTTTTTATCTGCTAAAGATTGTGGGAAATTAATTCCGTTTTCCATTCTAAATGCATATTCTTGATGAACGCTAGGAATCATATTCGCAACTTGTTCCATTTCAAACTGTCGTGCAGCATCAATAATTCCTTCTTTCCAATCAATATTTGATTTGATAGAAATAGTATTTCCAGCCGAACGTAAAGTTTCTAAAGCTTCATCTAGCTCCATATGATCGTCCATTTGAGATTGGAACTCTTCAACTGCACGGCTAAATTTAATAGTGTTTTTATCTTCAAATTTCTTTACAAAATTTGTCACCAATTCAGTATCAAAAATACTTATATATGGTCGGTTATCTATCTTTTGAATGATTCCTTGGTCACGTAAGTTTTTTAATTGCTTCTGACGACTTATTGAACGATAACGGTTTTCTTTTTCACCTCTTAAGTCGGGTAGTTCCATTAAGTTTGAAGTGCCCATATGTTCATCATAATAGCGATACCATGCTGGCATATGTTCATCAATACAATCATCTAAGCCAGGGATAGAGTTAGCGTGATATTCAGCTTTGAAAGCTTCGTAGTCTTGCCAATTATCAAATCCATAAATATTTTTCGCATAACCTGAGCGTAGAAAACTTATGTATAATTCCACTTCTGCGCGGCTTACTGGACTAATAAACGGACAATGTTGAATATTTGCAGCGAACAATAAAAACTGTGTAGAATGATTTACACCTTTAAGCTTTACTTGTTCTGCTCGCCATTGGCATTGAAGGTTAAAAAGTTTTTTCTGCTGTATAGCCCATAAAGCCTCTTCAGCGAACATTTTGTACTTTAAACCACCTTGCTCAAGTTCATTCAAATAAATAGGTCCACGGGTTAAATAAACAGCCTTTCTTCTTGAATAATTCCGAATAAAGGTTTCTACCGAATTTTGATTGAATTGTCCAAAGAACTCCTGATAAAGTGGATTAGTTCTAAGATCTTCTTCTGTTTGCTGGCGAATTAATTCTACACGAATTTCTTCTTCAAATTTCTCCTGTACATGAGGAGGAATGTTCATTTCCTGATTGTTTTGCTTCATAATTGTTATTGACAACGTGCTTTGAACGTGAAGAGGTAGGGGTTAGGTTCTAACTTTTTTGGAAAAAACATTACAAAAAATTATGAAATGAGGATTAAAAACGATTTTTTATAAAAAACGAGGTTGTTTTGGTTTAAAAGGTGGTATTAATAGATTTTTTTAAAGAATCTTCAAAATATCGATTTTGAGCATTGGCATTTTAATTAATCTAGATTTTGAATAAGGCCCTTCAAATGATCAATATCATTAGATAAATCAAAGGAGTTGTATTGTAGATCAACCATATTCACTATCTTTAATCATCGATTTCCGATTTTTTAAACGTTCTTATTCCGGTTGAGGCATATTTATAAATTTATAAAATCTCATTCCTATGAAAACATACGATGAAAAGCACATTAAAAATGTGGTATTGGTTGGCTCTGCGAAATCGGGCAAGACTACTCTTGCCGAGACGATGTTATTTGAAGCTGGAATTATAAAACGGCGTGGAAGTATCGAAGAAAAAAATACAATTTCTGATTACCATGAGATTGAACAAGAAAGAGGAAATTCTGTTTACTCCACACTTTTGCATACCGAATGGAAAGATTATAAAATCAATGTTATTGATACCCCTGGATTAGATGATTTTATAGGTGAAGTAATTTCTTCCATCCGTGTATGTGATACAAGTCTATTAGTATTGAATGCCCTGCACGGAGTTGAAGTTGGAACCAAAGTTATTTGGGATTATGTTGATCAATTTAAGAAGCCTTGTATTATCGCAATTAATCAACTCGATCATGAACTTGCTAATTTTCAAGAAACATTGGAGCAAGCAAAGGAATTTTTTGGGACTCCTGTTACTCTTATTCAATATCCACTAAACTCTGGTTCCGAATTTAATTGCATCATTGATTTGTTAAAAATGACGATGTATAAATTTCCTATAAATGGAGGTAAGCCAGAAAAATTCCCAATCCCAAATTCTGAAATTGAAACTGCAAATAGATTACATAATGAATTGGTAGAAAAGGCTGCTGAAAATGATGAGCAACTTATGGAATTGTATTTTGAAAAAGGAAATCTTGATGAAGATGAACTTCGTAAAGGAATAAAAATTGGGATGATGAAACATCAGCTTTTTCCTGTTTTTTGTTTGTCAGGAAAGAAGGATATGGGAAGTGGAAGATTAATGGGTTTTATTGATAATGTCGCTCCATCAGCTATTGATATGCCCGCTGAATTATTGGAATCAGGTGAAGAAATAAATTGTGACCTGTCATCACCAACAAGATTATTTGTTTTTAAAACCTTAGTGGAGCCACACCTTGGAAAACTTTCTTTGTTTAAAGTGATGTCAGGTGAAGTTTCAGTAGGTATGGAATTATTCAATGAAAAATCGGATGTCACTGAACGTATTGGTCAATTATTTATCATGGATGGTAAAAACAGGAATCCTATTGAAAAATTAAAAGCTGGTGATATAGGTGCTACATTGAAGTTGAAAAATACCCAGACAAATCATACATTAAATGCCAAGGGAGCCAATGGAAGTGTTGAAGAAATACATTTTCCTTTATCTAAATATAGAATGGCGATTGTAGCAAAGAATAAAAATGATGAAGAAAAATTAAGTGAGGTATTAACAGAAATTCATGCCGAAGATCCAACTCTAATTATTCAATATGAAAAGGAATTAAGGCAATTATTAATTTACGCTCAAGGTGAGTTGCATTTAGCAATTACTAAGTGGAGATTAAACCATATCTACAAAATGGATATTGAATTTGTGAAACCTCGAATTCCATATCGTGAAACAATTCAACGTGCTGCAGATGCTTCTTATCGACACAAAAAACAATCGGGAGGTTCAGGTCAATTTGGAGAAGTGTTTATGAGAATCGAACCTTTTTATGATGGAATGCCCAACCCTAAAGATTTAACGATACGTGATACTGAAATCCATGAATTAAGTTGGGGTGGAAAATTGGTGTTTTTAAATTGCATTACTGGTGGAGTTATCGAAAATCGATTTATGCCGTCAATCATTAAAGGAATTATGGAAAAAATGAACGAAGGACCACTCACAGGTTCTTATGTTCGTGATGTTCGAGTAGCAGTTTATGATGGAAAGATGCATCCTGTAGATAGTAATGATATCAGTTTTAAAATTGCTGGAATGATGGCATTTAAAGATGCATTTCACCAAGCAGAACCTCAATTGCTTGAACCCATTTATGACCTAGAAACTGAAGCGCCTGAGCATGTAATGGGTGATATCATGAGCGAATTACAAACTCGCAGAAGTATTATTATGGGTGTAGATACTCGAGGTGGCTATCAAGTTGTAAAGTCAAAAATACCTTTGGCAGAATTAGATAAATTTAATAGTGCTATTAAAGGAATTTCTCAAGGACGTGCTAAAGTAAAAGCAACCTTCGCTGAATACGCACCTGTACCCAATGAACTCCAAAAAAAATTAACCGAAGAATACCGAAAAGCCGAAATAAACGATTTCTAATTTTTAATTCTTAATTTTTAATTCTTAATTC
>JANPGA010000420.1:0-1754 GCA_031423735.1 Bacteroidota bacterium
GGAGGAATTAACGTAATTCTTCAGATATCTGTAAAAGATGTTTTGAAACAATTATCAAACAATTCTAAAAACCCTATTTTCAATAAGGCATTAGAAGATGCGAAGTTGAATCAAAAAGGAAATCAATCCTATTTAGATGCATTTTTCGAAGCATTTGATGCGACTAAAGGAAGTACAAGATTAGCTTCTCCTGATATTTTTGCAAACAGAAACCTTCAGGGACAAATTGACTTCAACATGACTGATGACCAAGTGAAAAAAGTCTTGGTAAAAAAAGTTGACGAATCAGTTGAATCTGCTTTCGGTGTATTGAGAAGCCGTATAGATAAATTTGGAGTTACTCAGCCAAACATTGCTAAACTTGGACAAACAGGAAGAATCCTTATTGAATTGCCGGGTGCAAAGGATGTTGACCGTATCAAAAAATTAGTTTCAAGCAAAGCTGAATTAGAATTCTGGGAAACATACAAAGCAGAAGAAATGATGGGCTTTTTACAAGCTGCTAACGAAGCTTTGAAAGCTACAGTTAAAGTCGATGAAAGAGCTGTTGCTGCTAAACCAGCCGATTCACTTACAAAATTATTGACTGATAAAGACAAAGATTCAACAGCTACTAAAAAAGGAAACAATCCATTATTTGATAAATTCATTTCTCAGGGTGGTGGACCTGTTTTAGTTGTTGCTTCTCCAAAAGACACAGCTTCAATCAACAGCTATTTAAGAAGACCTGAAATCCGTAATTTATTGCCGGCAGACAAACGTTATACTAAATTTGCATGGGGTAAGCCAGATGTAAAGGTTGACGAGAAAACCAAAAAAGAAACTGAAACAGTTGATTTATATGCTTTAAAAGGTAACAGGGATAATATTGCTCCAATGAGCGGTGGTGTTATTGTTGATGCAAGAGATACTTTTGACCAAATGGGTAAACCAGCGGTTAACATGCAGATGAATGGTGCAGGGGCAAGAGTTTGGGAAGAATTAACAGGAAGAGCATTTACACAAAAAAGCTTTATTGCTATTGCATTGGATAACGTAGTTTACTCTGCGCCTGGTGTTACCTCTGGACCAATTTCAGGAGGAAGATCTGAAATTACCGGTAGCTTTGAAGTTGCTGAAACTAAAGATTTAGCTAACGTATTAAGAGCTGGTAAATTACCTGCTACTGCTGAAATTATTCAGTCTGAGGTAGTAGGACCATCTTTAGGTGAAATTGCAATCCATGCAGGTTTGATTTCTTCAATCGTAGGTTTCTTATTAGTATGTTTCTGGATGGTATTCTATTATGGAAGAGCTGGATGGTATGCTAATGCTGCATTGGTATTGAACTTACTTTTCTTATTTGGTGTTATGGCAAGCTTCGGTTTTGTATTGACATTACCTGGAATTGCTGGTATCGTTTTAACATTAGGAACAGCGGTAGATGCGAACATCATTATATATGAAAGAGCAAAAGAGGAATTGCGTGAAGGAAAATCATTAGGCGAAGCCGTAATTACATCTTATGGATGGAAAGGTGCAATGCGTTCTATCATTGATGCAAACGTAACTCACGTTCTAACAGGTACAATCTTATTCGTATTCGGAACAGGATTAATCCAAGGTTTCGCATTAACATTATTGATTGGTATTTTCACTTCATTGTTTACATCAATCTTTATTGCAAGAATCTTTATCGATAGAGATATTGCTAACAATAAAAACTTAACTTTCACAACAGGAATTACTAAAAACTGGTTTACAGGTTTCCATTT
>JANPGA010000421.1:0-1924 GCA_031423735.1 Bacteroidota bacterium
ATTTCAGTAAAAGATAAAAGCAAATTATTATTACAAAAAATATCATAATTCTTGTCTGAAGTTCTTATCTCAATTAAATTAGGAATATTAATTCCTTTAACAAAATTTGATTTAACCCAACCTCCATCTTTTTGATTGCCCGTTAAATATTGATAAGTGTTCGAAGCAATTTGTCGTAAACGAAATTGAAGATTTTTATTAATCTCAAAAATAAATCCGCCTTGCCCCCCAGGTTGTGCCATAAAAATTATCCCAATACTACTTTCATCATTGGATGCTTTCTCAAGTTTCAATGAAGTAACTAAACGGTAAGAAGTTAAATTGTTTGTAAAATTTCCGATAGACGCATATGGAGAAGTTGGAGCCTTTCTATTCAGAATATATTCACCATCTTGAACAAGAATTAAATTTTCACTATTCGATAAGGTTGTCCAGTAATTTCCAGAGCTATCAAAATTTTCACTTAAAAAAAGTTTGTCGAATTTTTCAGTTACTAATGGCTTAAAGGTAGAAACTTGCTGCGCAAAACTTTTTAATATAATACTATTAAAAATTAGTAGGCAAATAATTAATTTAAGTGTTTTCATACTCTTCATTACGCTACTTATATTGCTTGGTAAATTCGATTATGTTTTTTGAAAGAGCGTTGCTTACCTGAACTTGCGGTAAACGAACGAAATCATCCGTAATTTTCAATTGTTTTAATAATGATTTTATTCCTGATGGATTACCTTCAGCAAATAATAATGGTATTAGCTTAAGTAAATCATAATTTAATTTATTTGCCTTTGCAAAATTGTTTTGTAATGCTTGGCGTACCATCTCTGAAAATGCACGAGGATAAGCATTAGCAACCACCGATATTACACCACTTGCACCACAGGCTATTAATGGCAAAGTGAGTGCATCGTCACCAGATATTAAAAGAAAATCTTTGGGTTTATCTTTTATAATAAACATTGCCTGCTCAATATTTCCACTTGCTTCTTTAATAGCAATTACATTTTTGCACTGGTGAGCAATTTTCAATGTGGTATCTGCAAGCATATTAGATCCTGTACGAGAAGGAACATTATACAATATAACTGGCACAGGTGATGCCTTTGAAATGGCTTTATAGTGCTCGAAAATACCTTTTTGAGTAGGTTTACTGTAGTAAGGTGATACTGATAAAATTGCATCAACATTTTCAAAATCATAATCATTGAATGCACGAATTATTTCTCCAGTATTATTTCCACCTAAGCCAAGTATTACAGGGACTTTTTTATTAGCAATTTCAATGGCACAACTTATTACGGCTTTGCGTTCATCTCTACTTAAAGTAGAACTTTCTCCAGTAGTTCCCAATGGTACAATGTATTCACATTTACCTTTAAGCACATATCGTATAAGCGAAGCATAAGCTTTGAAATCAACGCTGCCATCTTTTTGGAAAGGAGTAACAAGTGCAACTCCTGTACCATGCAACTTTTTAAGAAGCTGGTTCATACTTTAATGACTTTAAATAGTGATTAACTTGCTCTATGAATTGTGGTAATGCTAATTGTTCTCCAGTACTAATCATAAAATCATAAAATGGAGTTGAGCCCTTTTCATATTTTCCAATTTTAAATCTAGCCTTCGACATTGCAACAATATATTTAAAGGGAATACTATTCCCTGTATGCAAATCAATTAAAATATCAAATTCTCGATTTACAAAATTCTTTACAATTGGATTTGAAGGTTTATAATACCAATTAAGGGTTTTGCGTGTAAAAAAATCTAATCCCAATTTTGAGAAACGCATAGGTGGCAATTCATCTTGATCATAATAGCCTAATGCTAAAACATCCTTTTGATGAATTTCACGGATTTCTTTTACATACCGTTTTACAAGTTCAAAGTATTTCTCATTACTAGAATCATAAAGTATTCCTAT
>JANPGA010000422.1:0-5572 GCA_031423735.1 Bacteroidota bacterium
TTCGTAATTCGTAATTCGTAATTTAATTTTATTTCCCGATACTCGGGAAATAAAATTAATACCCCATCGATCGCTTATGATCCTTAATAACCCGATCCACTAATTTTTTAGTGTTCTCATCTTGTTTTTCTAAAATTTCTAAAACAATTTCAGAGTTCATCTTTTTTTGTTTTAAGTTTTTAATCGAAAAAGCAGGTCGCCAACGTCTTAAATTAAAAGGTCCACCTGCAAAATAAGTGAGCAGTACATATTTGTTATCGTTGTAAACTGTTGCTGCCTGTAATTCCATTTCTTGAACTTGTGAACGCAACATCTCATTGTAAAGGTCTAACTTGTCGCGAGTGAGTGATTGAATCCTGTCAGTCTCTCCTTTTGCCCATTCCAATTCAATTTCAAGTAATGTTTTTAAATCTTTTTTCTCATAAGCCACAGTAAGTTTTTTCATCCATTCTTCTTTCTGCAGTTTTTTTACTGCATCTTGTTCTAAATCTGGATGCAAAATTTTAGCTAAAGATTTATAGATGGTAGATAAACTTTTTCCTTTTAGTTCTTCAATCTCTTTTTCACGTGCTTCTTTCTCTAATTGCTTCTTCGTTTTCTTAGGCTCCTTTTTAGTAGCCTTTGAATTGAAGCTTCCTGCCGAATAGTTTTTAATTTTTTCATCAATAAAACTGTTAATCTCATCTTCGGTCATATTGATATTTAATCCTCCTAAATCAATTACAAAACCCTTTTCAAAAAGATGTTCTTCTAATTCACAACGCATCACCTCAAAATCAAATTCTTTATCCATTTTGGCTTCCCTTTTCGATTTTTTCGACTCTAAAACTTCATTTAGGTTATTATGAATTTCTGTTATCTTAAATGTTTGTTCTTCGTTCAATCCATGCGGACTAAATAAAATATTGTCAATCATCTCTGTAATAAAATCAATAAATGCTCTTCTTCGTATTGCAGAAAAAGGAGTGGCAACGAAATGTTTATGCAATTCTATCACAACTTGAAAATCCAATTGATTTACTTCTTTATGTAAAGGATATACTTTGCTGATACATTCTGAAAGCAATACATCCAAAGTTGCTTTTTCGGCTTCGATTTTTAACTCTGCTCTTTTCATTCGATCAAGCAAAACGTTGAATTCGTTCTGTTCTTTTGAAAGCGCTTCCGTTTCGCGAGGCTGAATAGATAGCCCGGCAATTGTTGATTTATTTATGGAATTTTCACTGTTATTCACTTTGGTGCTTTTCTAAAATGGGTTTAAAAAATTAATTTTCAAGTTGGTTATCTTCAGGTTTTACTAGTTTATGCAACTTCTTGGTTCCTGAATAAATATCAAATTTCAAAAATCTACATTCAATCGGACCATTAAACAAATGTATTTTTCTAGTTGCTCTTAATCCAATATGTTTTGCAGCTTCCAAATTTCCTGTAAAGATCCAACAAGTCCAACCTTTCATTTGCTGTTTCATAGTATCGCCAATGGTCTTGTACATCTCCATAATATCTTCTGGCTCTATACGAACTCCATAAGGCGGATTGCAAATTAAAACACCTTCATCGGCAGGAGTTGCAAATGTTTGAAAAGGATTTTTATGCAATTCAATGTCGTTTTCAAATCCTGCATTTTCAATATTCTGGCTAGCTTTATCTAAAACAATCCCATCGATATCTGAACCGTAAATCTTAACTCCAGTTGATGGTAATTCACTTGCAATAGCTTCATCAAAAACTTTATGCCATAAGGTTTCATCATAATCTTTCCATGATTGAAATCCAAAACGTTTTCTTAACTTGTTAGGAGCAATATTTCTTGCAACCATTGCAGCTTCAATCAAAATAGTTCCGCTACCACACATGAAATCGGCTAAAGGCATTTGTTTGTCCCATCCACTAAGGATAATTAAGGCCGCAGCCATTGCTTCGTTAAGTGGGGCTTGGTTGGTGTAATCTCTATATCCGCGTTTGTGTAATGAGTCCCCAGAGCTGTCAAACGACAAAGTACATTTGTCATCATAAATGTGTAAATGAATTCTGAAATCAGCATTTTCAATATCTACACTTGGCCTACTTCCGAATGCTTCACGAAATTGATCTGCAATAGCATCTTTAGCTTTTTGAGAAACAAACTGCGAATGAGTTAAAGTAGATAGATTTAAAGTGGAGTTGATAGCAAAGGTTTGCTCTATAGAAAAATGCTGACTCCAATCAATTTTTTTAATTTCATCGTAAAGCATTTGCTCATTTGAAACTTGAAACTTTGTAATTGGTTTTAATATTCTAAGCGCAGTACGACAAAGTAAATTGGCTTTGTACATTACCTCCAAATCTCCTTCAAATTCAACAGCACGCGTAATTTTATGAATATTAGTTGCACCAATGGCTGCTAACTCTTCACATAATACATCTTCTACACCGGCAAACGTTTTGGCAATTAATATCATAATAGGTTTGTTGAATTAATGACAGTATAAAGATAAATATAATGAATTAAAAAGAATTAAATTTCTAAATAAAGCATTTTTACTAGTGTTGGAATTCATTTTTTTTACTTTCTTAGAATAAAAAAGGGGACTTCTTGCGAAGCCCCCTTTTAAATATATTATTTAATACTTAATTATTGCTTAATAAATTTCTGAGTCATTTTACCTTCAGTAGATACTAAGTTCATGAAATAAACTCCAGAAGTAAGATTATTTACATTGAAATCAGTAGTTGAAGTTCCTGACTGTATAGTTCCTAAATTTGTACTCCTAACAACTTTTCCTAATACATCAGTAATTGTATAAGTTACAGCTGCAGTTTTTGATAAAGTAACTGATAAGGTAATGTTTTCACTTGTTAAAGTTGGGAAGATAAATGATCCTTTTAATGATCCAACATTATTTGTACTTAAACCAGTAACTACGTTAATTGGGAATTTAGTAGCATTCATAACTAATCCTGTGCTGCCATCAATTACAACTGCTGCTCCAGTTAGTTTATCTTTTTTCCAGGTAGCAACGTAAGGGATATTAGCGAATTGATAATTATAAGCGGTACCAGAAATTACAGAAGCTGGAATACTTGCAGTTTGACCAGTGAATGTACCTAGTAAAGCACGATTTACAAAATCATATTTCATGGTTGCAGCAGGTACTGAAGCTGGTAATGATTCAAATCCACCCATTGGACCTGCAGCATTATTTCCATAAGCGTTTACTTGGTTATAAGTAGAACCTGACCCTTTAACGCTATCTTCAACTAAAACTGCCATAAAGCGATAATCACCAGTAAGATTTTGACTAAAAGTACTTGAAAGGTCAATTGTGATTTGGTTAGTAGCTAAATTTAAAGTTGCAGATCCTGATATATTAACATCAGTAGGAGTAGAAATATAATCGATGAAATCACCTTCCATATCACTTGGATCTATTTCTGCATTACGATTTGGTATTGCGCTTGGATATCCAGCAACTAGACCACCAATTCCTGCATCATAAGCAGTTACAACCATTGGGTCAGCGTTGTGAACGGCTACCCCAACAAATTGAGTTGGATATGTTTTTTCCATGTAATCCATAAATACAGCTCCTCTTGGGCACCACTGGCACCATGTACCAGTAGCTTCTTCAATAAAATATTTTTTATCAGGTACTGCAGTTAGTCCTGTAACCTCAAATGAAGCTGCATCATTTGAAGGATTTAAATCTACAGCTCCATTAACATTAGATATGGTAGAAGTGATCGTATTTAATCCAGCTAATGTTGAATATTGAGTTGTTGAATTAAAAGTATAAGTTGCTAATGGATCAATCTGAATTCCTGTGATTGTTTGATTGTAAGACGCGATTCCATCTGTCCAAGAAAAATCAAATGAAGTAACAGGCACCGTTAATTGATTTTTTACTGTTGTTTGAACATTTAATGGTAATGAAGTTAAATATTTTGGATATCCAACAAAAGATGGTCGTGGATCTAATTTACCAACAACAGTCGACGAAACTGAAAGATCTGTTCCAGTTTGTGGCTCATAGATTTCTACATCATCAACTCCCCAACCATAAAGCCAGCCACCACCATCGTTGTATTTGAATCCAACCATAACTGAATCCATTCCAGCATAAGCAGATAAGTTTACATCGTTAATAGTCCATGGAAAGTATCCAGGGAAAGATGCAACATCAGTCCATGTTACGCCATTATTCGTTGATACAACAACTTTAGCAACTTCTGTTTTTGCTTGGTAAGTTCCTTTAACGAAAAAAGAAGCAAAACTCATAAACACATTCGTGTTTGTTGTGAAGTCTAACATTGGAGTTTTTAACAAATCATTACTTTTAGTACAATTGCATTTGTCATCATTAGTTCCTGCAAATATTGTATGTGCTGTGAATGGAAAATCAGTTGATGAAAGTAAAGTCGCATTTCCAAATTTCCAACCACCATCAGTAGCTAAAGTCGTTATTGACCAACCAGCTGGTAATGCTCCGCCTTCAAAGTTTTCAGATAATATCGAAGTTTGAGCCCCTGCATTCGACAGAAGTCCTAAACCAAGAATAATGCTTAGTAATGTTTTTTTCATGTGTAGTGGTTTGTGTTTTAATATAGATTGCGAATTTAAGGAAAATATTGTCGTTTTCACTGATTTCTTTGTATTATTTTGAAAGGAGTGAAGCTCAATTGTAAAATAAAAAAAGTCAGTAGATGCATAGTTAATATATTGAAAAGGAAGTATTTACTATCGAATAAACACTTAATATCAATTTCAAATCAGCAATTCAAATTTCAATTTGGAATAAATTCACGATTTAAAAGGTTAAATCCTAGACTAGTTTTTACCTGATGAACTAAATTCGGATAATCCTTTTTAGTATTTAAACTCATTACATAATGTTCAAAGTTGAGGTAATTCATGATAATCAACCTTGTTTAAAATCTCAGGTATATTCCTATTAAAATTAGCTTTGCTTGCATCTTTTGAAACAGTAAAAGCATTCATTTTTTCTTCTGGAAATGGAATGATTAAGTTTTTAATTTGATCTTTAGATAAATTAGGATCTATCCATTTTTTTTCATCATTGGGTGAGATAATCAAAGGCATTCTCTTTTTTAGATTATGTATTTTCTCCAAAAGAGGATTTGCTGGAGTTGTCAAAATGCTAAAAGTATTTCTAATTTCTCCTGTTGATGTATCCACCCAGCTTTCATAAATACATCCTAACGAAAACAAAGAATTATTTTTAACGTTAATTAAATAAGGGTACTTTACTTTATTAAATTCTCTCCATTCATAAAAACCATTTACACTAAGCAAACAACGTTGGGAAATAATACTTTTTCTAAAGGATGGTTTTTCAAAAACAGTTTCTCCAACAGCGTTTAACGTTTTATTGTGAAGTTCATTCGCTGATGCATTATCCTTAACCCATAAAGGAATTAATCCCCATTCATATAAAAATATTCCATCATGTTTTACAATGGGTAATTGAGGATGCGAAAATCCACTTACAAAATACAAAATAGGCAACTCTAACGGCAATGCAATTTGAATAGAAGTAGGAGGGAGGACATCCTTATACCTTGCCGCCAAATT
>JANPGA010000423.1:0-2154 GCA_031423735.1 Bacteroidota bacterium
ATTAGTTCGCTTTCTATATCCTGGAGTAGTTTGGAATATTCCTACTAAAGAAAAAATAGTGTATTTAACTTTTGATGATGGTCCTGTTCCTGAGGTAACTCCTAAAGTTCTTGAAATACTCAAACATTACAATGCAAAGGCTACTTTTTTCTGCATCGGTGAAAACGTAAAAAAAAATCCTGAAGTTTATAAATCAATATTGCAAAACGGACATGCAATAGGAAATCACACTTTTCATCATTACAATAATTGGAAAGTAAAATCGAATCTTTATTTAAAAGATGTTGAAGACGCTTCGAAATATATTGATTCGAAATTATTTCGTCCGCCGTATGGTAAGTTAAAACAACAAACCTTATTCGCATTAAAAAAGAAATATCGTATTATCTTATGGAATGTAATAAGCTACGATTTTGATAAAAGTATTTCTAAAGAAACTGTTTTCAATAATGTTTTAAGACATACAAAAAAAGGTTCTATTATCGTTTTTCATGACAGCATTAAAGCAAGCGAAAACATGCTGTATGCATTACCTAAAGTTTTGGAATATTACAGTGAGAAAGGGTTTAGGTTTGAGGTGATTGGTAATTTTTCTTAATTCCTTTCCCTAGAGCTATCGGAATTTAATTTATTTCAGAGCCTTATGAAAAGATTATGATTGCTAAAATGTTAACACGCCGTGAGAGTGTGGAGGAGTTTTAATATTCCATTTTTCATACTTGAAAGTTGATCAATAAAATTTAGTTTTCGTGTTCCGATTATGTTTGTTCATTTCTTTTGCTTGCCCAAAAGAAACGAACCAAAGAAAAAGGCACAAGCGTAACCAACTATCAATTCAACTATGCGCTAATTACGATCGTTATTAAGTGAAATATAAATGGCAGTCGTTTCTATTTTATTCATCGGTTACCCATTGATAGTTCGCACTTACGCTTGACCACCACCGCACACGTTTATTTACAAAGAAAATTATAGCGCTTCGTAATTAAATTCTCAATTAAAAACCTCCGTAATTCGTAATTTTTAATTTTTAATTCATTTAAAAGACCCCTACCGCACACTTTTGTTTACAAAGAAAATTATAGCGCTTCATAATTAAATTCTCAATTAGAAACCTCCGTAATTTTTAATTTCCAACATCGTGATCCCTTTGGGATAATTTATTTCCTGCAGTGCTTTTAAAAAAATGTAGAACAGGATTAATAAGATTTTAAAAGATTAATAAGATTAAATTATTGACCCAAATTAATTAGAAAGCAATTCTTCTCCCTTAATTTTTAACTTCCGACATCATGGTCCCTTTGGGATAATGCTTAATCTTTATCCCGATAGCTACCTGGATTTAATCCTTAATTCTTAATTTTTAATTCTTAATTCTTAATTCTTTATAATTCTTTGTGGAGTTAAATGATTCACAATTCCTTTTGCATCCTTTACATCAACTTCAATTAAATAAATTCCTGATTGGATCGTTGCAATATCTAACGAAACATTTTTTCCTGTTTGATTACTGTTTCGAACTACGCGTCCTTGCATATCAAGAATTCGAATGCTGAAAATACTTAGTGATTCATCAACTTTTATCGTTACCGTTTTGCTTGCAGGATTTGGATAAATATGGAAAGAACTTTCTTTATTTTGCTCATTTAAGCCAACAGAAATTTCAAGAACGTTGGTGGTTGTATTCGTAGTAACAGGTGGATTAAAATCAAAATAAATATCTGCTTTGTTGTAAACATAACTAGGGAATGCTGGAATTTGTGAAACATCTTTCGTTAATATTTTATAACTAAACGCACCATGACTAGCAGGTTCGTTCGTAGTACTATCCACCAACAATATATTATCGAAATACACTTTAAGAATATTATGTCCTGTTAACTCCCAATGATATGGATGAGAAGCGCCAATCAATTCGATGGAAGCAACATTTAAGTTGGCATCTAAAGTGTCGATAATAACAATGTTAAAGGCTGTATCATTTCCTGTATTTTGAAAACGTACTGTATATCGAATTTGCGAATTAATATCCACTAATACTAAATTGGATCCTCCAAAATTTGTTTCTGAATATTTCTCATTAGGATCATAACTTCCTCTAATCATCGGATTGATACTTGAATAATTATTTACAGTATAATTTTCATTACATCC
>JANPGA010000424.1:0-1674 GCA_031423735.1 Bacteroidota bacterium
AAGAACGTATAGACAAATGGACATTATTCTTTTTGGATAGTTTAAGTGAGTTAATTGTAAAATTGGAGCAAAAGCTTAAAGAATACAGAAATTTAGGCGGATATATGAATGAAAGACAAAAAGAAATCTTAAACTATATAAAAACAAATCAGCCAATTAAATTGGGCGATATAACTAAAGATTTACCTCAATATTCACCAGCTACCATAAAAAAAGATTTACAATATTTAGTACACGAATTTGAGATTGAGAAACTTGGCAATAATAGAGGGACAGTTTACAAGATAAAAGCAAAATAAAGGAAATATTCTAAAGAAATAATAAAATACTGAGGGGGAACATGACAGACCGAGACAATATTTAACGAGGTTTCGGGTGATATAGGATGAACATTCAGACAATATTTAACGAAATTTTGGGCAATTTCCAAGCAAAATTAGTCGAAAATTGGCAAAAATACTGAGGGGGGTAACACAACTAAACTTTGACAGAAAAGCCGAATTGGACTTCGACATAAAAAAACAAAATTGGACTTTGACAAAAAATGCACAATTACGTGTTGAAGAAAAAAAGAAAAAAAAGAAACGTCTTCATGGAATAAAAAAGATTGTGGTCAACGAGTAGTTGACGACAATCTTGTGTTGAACGAGGCCGGTGCAAAACACCGTGTTGCTCTAAACCCAAACACAACGCTCGACAGGCTGCTACGTCAGCAACACAACCGTTCGGCATAAGCATAAGAATACTCAAAAATTGAAGTAAATTGAATGAACTATGGCTTTTATTACGTTAAATAAATTATAAATAATTTTACTTAAAAAACTAAGAAACATGAAAAAGGAACTATTAGGACTATTTTTACTTCTTTTTATTTCTTGTTCCAAAGAGTTCAATATAGATAAACTCCCAGATGAGACACAAGAAGGAAAAAACACTTTTGGCTGTTACATAAATAATAAACTTCTTGTTACAGGTACTACGTTATTCGGTCAGGTAAGTCCAGTAAATGTTAATTACTTTTTTGATTCAATTCCCAGATTTAGAGCTGGTTCATTATTTATTCAAGGAATAGATGCAAGATATAGTTTAGATATTGCAGGATTTATAGCGATTCAAAAAATGGATGTGTTTAAGACAGGGGATTATTCTTTAAAATTTATCAATGATTGTAAACCCGATCCTTCCTGTGATGCTTCTTTTTACTATAATTCCAAATTAAATCGAAATTTCTTTGCCGAATCAGGAAAACTAACGATTACTAAACTTGATACAGTAAATAAGATTGTTGCCGGTAGATTCAATTTCATTGCAATAGATTCATTCGGAAATAAAAAAGAAATAACAAATGGGCGATTCGATACGAAGTTTACAAACTAAATTGATAATATATTCTTATTTTTTTTTCCAGCAGTAATAAATGTTAAATGCCAAATGAAAAGGAGATTATTCAAATATACCCCTCAGTATAAAAACCAATTTACATGTAAATCGTAGTATTTTGAGGAAAAAAGAAAAGGAAGAATATTAAATGAATAATTGGTAATCAATATTTTAATACAATAAAAAATATTAAAAAGGCATTGAGACAGATAAAAACGAAAAATAAAAGTGCTTAAAAAACGAGTTCAGTGTAACAAAAAAACAAAAAATACCTTATAGTGATTAACTTCTCAC
>JANPGA010000425.1:0-4274 GCA_031423735.1 Bacteroidota bacterium
TATAGTAAAACATGGGTTGGAAAACCTTATAGTTTTACTTCTAGTTTACGTCATTCACAAAATTCAATATCTAGAGACATAAATATCAGTTTACCCTCAGCAAGTTTTAATGTAGGACGAATTTCTCCTTTTAAAAGTAAATCGCAAGTAGGTGCAGCTAAGTGGTATGAAAAAATAGGAATAAGCTATAGTACAACCTTATTAAATAATATAAGCACTAAAGATTCATTACTCTTTAAAAAGGAAAGCATTGATCGTTTTCAGTATGGCATACAACATAATATTCCTATCAGTACTTCATTCACATTTGCAAAATTTTTTACGGTAAGTCCATCCTTTAATTACAACGAAAGATGGTATTTAAAAACATTTGAAAGGAGATATGATTCTACAGAAAAAGTAGTAAAAAGCGATACTATTTCAGGATTTAAAGCAGCTCGTGATTTTGGATTTTCAACATCGTTAACTACAAGAATTTTTGGGTTAAAGCAATTTAGAAGAGGTAAAGTCGCAGCAATTCGTCATGTAATGACACCTTCAATAGGGTTCTCTTGGCGACCTGATTTTAGTGAAGAAAAATGGAAGGCATATAAGACTACACAAGTAGATTCTACAGGTGCAACCCAACGTTATTCAATTTATGATGGAACTATTTTTGGTGGTCCAGGTTCAGGAAAATCATCCTTATTAAATTTTAGTTTAGACAATAATTTGGAGATGAAAATTCGGCAGCAAACTGATACAGCTGTGAACATTAAAAAAGTAAAATTGCTTGAGAGTTTATCATTAGCAGGTAACTATAATTTCGCGGCTGACTCACTTAAACTTTCTATAATTTCAATATCAGCACGAACAATAATTTTTGAACGGTTAAATCTTTCTTTAAGTAGTGCCTTTGATCCATACATCGTAAACGAAAATGAGGTTCGTCAAAATACAACAGAATTTAAAGAGAATGGTAAATTAGCGAGACTACGAAATGTGAACTTTGCTGCCGATTTTAGTTTAACTAACAGTAAGAAAAAATATTCTTCAACAAAAGGAGTAAGTAATGAGTTGGAAAATATTAACAAAAATCCTGATGATTATATTGATTATAGTATTCCTATAAATTTATCATTGCATTACAATTATTCATTTCAAAATAATGTAACACTTGCTGATCAAACTACACAGGTTTTTGGATTTAGTGGTGATATAAAAGTTACACAAAATTGGAAAGTAAATTTTAATTCAGGATACGATTTTAACCAAAAGGATATTTCATATACGTCACTTGGAATTTTTCGTGATTTACATTGCTGGGAGATGCGTTTAAATTGGGTTCCTTTCGGATTTGCAGCCAATTATTTCTTCCAAATTAATGTAAAATCAAGCATCCTACAAGATTTAAAATTGACGAAGAACCCAGATAGGTTTGATAGGAGGTAGGATCATTGAAAAAATAAAATTTTTATTTCGATGTACTCCTAATTTGCATTTAAGTTCAATTTTTCTCCAACGCCTTTTTATAAAACACAACTTTCGCAACAATACTATCTCTTTCCTCTTTTGTATAAATTTTCGCGCTAGGATCCAATGTCAAAAAAATCGGACTCAATATTAAATCCTTTTCATGCATCATCGCCGTATCCTTCGGATTAATACGAATCTCTTGCGCAACCAAATCCATTGTGTTTATCACAAATGGAGTTGAATCCTTAACCTTTTGCGCAGATGCGAATAAGGAACAAAATAATATTATTGGAAGTAATAGTTTTCTCATTTTTTCGTAATTCGTAATTTTTAATTCGTAATTTATTTAAAGGAGGAAGATGATTGATTTTGGAACTGAAGAATAATTCATTCCATTTTTTAATTCAAGTTTAATTGTGAATTGTGAATTGTGAATTGTGAATTAAAAATTAATCCTTAACAAGTTTTCCACTACTAATATACATTTTCGAATCATCATAAAGTTTGACAAAGAAGATCCCACTACTCAACTCACTAGTATAAAGTAAAAGCTGTGTACTACTCCAATACATCCTTCGCTTTATTATAAGTTTCCCAATACTATTATAAATCTCTAGCCAACCATCTTTATTGTTTGGGAAGAGATAGTTAACCCAAACATTATCGTGGCAAGGGTTTGGGTTTAGGCGAAGCTCTGCGCTTTGTACATTGTTATCTTTTATGCCAACCGATAAGCTATCGCAAATGCTGCCAACAACAGGGCCTAATGAATAGTTGGGAAAATAAGGAGTGGAACTAGAATTGTATGTTGGTAATTGTAAACTGTGTTGCTGCAAATCACATGCTAATCCTAAACTATCGGGGTAATTAATTACATGCAAATATTGAGTGCTATTTCCAGTATTAATATATATTTTATTATCCTGCATTAATTCTTGTGTTAAAAACAACGTTGCAAATGGGGGGCTTGGTGAATAAAATGAATCCCACTCTGCAACCGTTTTATAATTTTGCAAATTATTTACATCAAATTGATAAACACGTTTCCCAGATGATGCATAAATGAAACGATTGTTTGGTGAAATTTCATTTCCTCCCCCAAACATACTATCATTTATTGCTACGTGCCTAGCATTACTAAACGATCCAGTACAACGGTCGAAATCAAATACCTCTAGATCTGTATATGTATCATAACTCGCATATAATGATCCATCTCTAGAAAATATACCTGGGCCAATGCTAATACTTCGAATACCAATATTTTGAATAGTTGATAGAGTCAAACCATACGGAGTTAATAAGTAAATATAATAATTTGAATGGTTTAACTGAGGAATTATTATCCACCAATCTCTACCATTTCCATGTTTGCAAATACTCATACAATTCGCCATACTATCAACGAGAAATACATGATTTTTTTCGATAACTGCACCATATCCAGAATCAGCTTTCATGTTAATAATTGAATAATAACATTTGTCATCATGTGTTGCATTAGCAAAATCATCAGTTTGATGAATTAAATAATACAAGGAATCATTTGAGGGCATTTTAACAGCAATATGGCTCCCAATTAATCGTAGCCCTGTTTGATAACTTATAGTTGTGTAATAGCTTGGGTTTAAAGAATCGCCATTTACCATTAATTGGTTTTTTCGATTTGCAATCCAAGCACCATTTGAATAAAACAATAGATTACCGATGCTATCAGCGACACTAACAGATGTTATTTGAATTTCCATAACTCTATTTGGTTCAAAATATACATTTGGAAAGTTAGATAAAAAGTCAATATTTGTGGCACCCCAAGGTAATGGGTTATAGTTTTGATAACCCATTAACCATAAGTTATTCTGACCCTGTGCTTGCAAATAATTGGAGTTTACTACTGCAAGAATTAATATAAAAAACAACTTTTTCATTTTACCAAACAAGTTTGAAATTTTGTTGATGAAAATTGGTATTATCAATTAAACTTATTAGGTAAAATTGATTTGAAGGATGCGTAAAATTTATTTTAAAAAAACTATTAGGAGTTTCAATAATACTACTTTGCACTAATTTCCCTTGTGCATCAAATACATTTATTTTCAAAGTTCCTTCAGGAGGAGAAGTACTACTAAAATTTAAAAGAAAATTTTGCTTATCAGCAAACATGGAATAGTTTAGCGCGAAATTCTCTGCTTTTTTCCCTCTTCGAGCCGTAATCGTATTACAATAATTATCATCACTGTACATTATAGTTTTATTTATAAAATACATTAATGTTCTTGCTCTATAAACAGAAGCACCTCCTTCACGTGGGCATTGAGTTGCAATTGATGAAATGATATTTACTTCGAACGGAGAAAAATTAGCAAAGCCCTTTAATCGATGATTTATAAGTATTTTATTTATTTGTTTCTCGTTTTCATTTACAATAATATTAGTTGAAATGGTATTATTGTTGAAACTCTGAATGTTTAATGAGTTTGCAAATGAATTAAAAAATAGGTTAGAAAGGCTATCCTTTATAAATAAAAATTATTAATGCGATTATAAATGGCATAATCAAAATTAGTATCAGGGGATATTGCTTTAATTGAATCCAACTGATGCATTAAATTACCAATTGGGTAGTTTTTATTTATTTCTTGATATTCTTGAATAACATTGTTTGCTTTCGCGATTTTCAAGCGAATTTCAGAAAGTTTACCACTTGAAATAGAATGTAATGAATCTTGAAAATTCAAATATTCAACTTTTGTGTTGAGCAATGAATCGTTCACATAAAATTTTTCATATAATGATTTTGCAGCATTTGTTTTTGATTC
>JANPGA010000426.1:0-7709 GCA_031423735.1 Bacteroidota bacterium
CTTTTGGAAAGAATTAAGAATTAAGAATTAAGAATTAAGAATTAAGAATTAAGAATTAAGAATTAAGAATTAAGAATTAAGAATTAAGAATTAAGAATTAAGAAAGATTGTGCCAATCTTAAAAGGATTTAAAAATTATAAATGTCGTTAGTTAAAAAAATACAACAGCATATTCTGCAGCATCGTCTTATTAAAGATGAGGATCGTTTGTTGCTTGCTGTTAGTGGTGGGTTGGATTCTATTTTGTTGTTGGAAATACTTCATCAATTAGGATACAATATTACTGTTGCTCATTGTAACTTTAATTTACGTGGAGTTGAATCGGAGGATGATGAAAAATTTGTTGTTGAGTATTGTGGTAACTTAAAGATTCCTGTTTATCAACATACTTTCCAAACTGAAAAATATGCAATAGAAAATAAAATTTCTATTCAGATGGCTGCTCGTGATTTACGTTATGCATGGTTTGAAGACTTATGCAAAGTGCATGGATATACAACTATTGTTACTGCTCATCATGCAAATGATCATGCCGAAACTATTTTATTAAATCTTATTAGAGGGACTGGCTTAGCAGGATTAAAAGGAATCTCCGAAAGGAATGGAAATATTGTTCGTCCGCTTTTGCCTTTTACTCGTAAAGAATTAGATCAATTTGTATTAATAAATAATTTAAAGTGGAGAGAAGATAGTAGTAATCAAAGTAGAGATTATCAACGAAATCTTATCCGATTAGAAGTATTGCCAATCTTAAAAAAAATTAATCCTTCTTTAGAAAATACACTAAGTAATTTCAGCAAAGTAATTTTAGAAAGCAATTTTTTATTAGAAGAATATATTGAGCAAAAGCTAAGCGGACTTAAAAGTGAAGATGCCAGTTCAATTATTTTGCAAACAGGGACGATTTGTGATCATCCTTCACTCAACACCTTGCTGCATCATTTTCTTACAAAATATGGATTTAATCCTGACATTATAAGCACTATTTCAACTGCAATAAAAGAAAAAAGATCAGGTAAAATTTTCTTTTCAAAAAAATATCGAGCACTTATCGATCGAAGTCAGATAATTATTACATCTTTACAGAACGTGAACGAAGAATCTGAAATAGTAATTGAAGAAGGGAATACCGTTATCTCTTTGCCTACGGGCTTACTTCGTATGCAATTGATGCAACCAGACCTTTCATTAATGGTTCAAAACAAAGATAATATGACTGCATATTTGGATGCTGGAATGTTAAATTATCCGCTGCTTTGTAGGAAATGGATTCAAGGTGATTATTTTTACCCTCTCGGAATGGAACATCGCCAGAAACTAAGTGACTTTTTTATTGATCATAAAGTGCCACTATCCACCAAAGAAGTTAGTTGGGTATTAATGGCTGGTGAAGATATTGCCTGGGTAATTGGCCAACGAATCGACCAACGTTATCGTCTTACAGAAAAAACAGAACAAGTTTTAGCCTTAGATTGGATTCCTCATGGAACAGACAACGCATTTTAAAGAAAATCAATATTTAGGATTTAATTCATATTCACTCGCATTTCGAATGTTATTGGCGATATTTTGTTTCGTTGTATTCTTTTATTCCGAAAATAGAATGCAAAATGCTGATTTATTGTTTCTATTGGGAATATTCATCCTACTATTAAGTGTTTTATTGCTCTTTGTGAAATATTTGAGCATTGCTGTTGATAATGAAAACTTAACATTAAGAGGAATGTGGAAATATCAGATCGTAACTATACCCCTCAATGAAATCAATAGCGTAGAAAAAACAATTTACAATAGATACCATTTAAATTATCCTGCTTTTAAAGTAAATGATTCTAAGCGTGTTAAATTTTATACTAATGGTCGCAATGCAGTTAAAATCCGACTAAACAATGGTAGTGAGTTTTTGATAGGCACAAGTAGAGCTGATGAATTATTTCGCATTTTAAAGGAGTTAAAGCATAGCTAAGGCTGGATTGATTTTCCTATTTTTGCGACCCGAACATTTTAAAATTCGCATATCATGGAAAGAGGACCTATATCCCAATTTATTGAAAAACATTACCTTCACTTTAATGCAGCTGCATTGGTGGATGCTGCTAAAGGCTATGAAAAACATCTACTTGAAGGTGGTAAAATGATGGTGACTTTAGCTGGTGCGATGAGTACCGCAGAGCTAGGAATCTCCTTTGCAGAGATGATCCGACAAGGAAAAGTGGATATAATTTCTTGCACAGGTGCTAATCTAGAAGAAGATATTATGAACCTAGTTGCTCATTCTCACTATAAACGAGTTCCTAATTACCGTGATTTGAGTCCGCAAGATGAGTGGGAATTATTGGAAGGAGGCTTTAACCGTGTTACAGATACTTGCATTCCTGAAGAAGAAGCTTTCCGCAGAATTCAGAAGCATATTTTTAAGCAATGGAAAATGGCTGAAGATGCTGGTCAACGTTTTTTACCACATGAATATATGTATAAAATGTTGCTCTCCAAAGAGATGGAACAATACTATGAAATAGATCCTAAAAATAGTTGGATGATTGCAGCAGCAGAGCGTAATATTCCGATTATCGTTCCAGGATGGGAAGATTCTACTATGGGAAATATTTTTGCTTCCTATTGTATCAAAGGTGAGCTTAAACCTTCTACCATGAAAAGTGGTATCGAATATATGATGTGGCTTTCTGATTGGTATATTCAAAATTCAGAGGGAAAAGGAGTTGGATTCTTCCAAATTGGTGGTGGTATTGCAGGCGATTTCCCGATTTGTGTGGTGCCAATGCTTTATCAGGATATGGAGATGGAAAAAATTCCTTTCTGGAGTTATTTCTGCCAGATTTCCGATTCTACAACTAGCTATGGTTCATATTCTGGAGCAGTACCCAATGAAAAAATTACTTGGGGAAAATTAGATATTCATACTCCTAAATTCATCATTGAATCAGATGCAAGTATCGTTGCACCTTTAGTGTTCGCTTGGATTTTGAAGATGTAATTTCGATGTAGTTACCCAATTGAATCTTGTTAGCATCTTGTTTTCAGTTATTTTTACCATTCAATCACCAATCCACCTGGCGTGTCAGACTGTTTAGTAATTATTCCAACGTACAACGAAAAAGAGAACATCGGCAAAATGTTGCGCACGGTTATGAACCTGCCACATCCTTTTCACATTTTAGTTGTTGACGATAATTCTCAAGATGGTACCGCTGAAATTGTAAAAAATCTTCAGGCAGAATTTTCCAATAGGATTTTTATGGAGCAAAGGGCTGGGAAACTAGGATTAGGAACAGCTTATATTCATGGTTTCCGCTGGGGCTTACAAGGAAAATATGAATATATTTTTGAGATGGATGCCGATTTTTCACACAATCCTGATGATCTTGTTCGTCTTTATAGAGCTTGCGCAGATGGTGGAGCAGATATGAGTATTGGATCACGTTACATTACAGGAGTAAATGTGGTAAATTGGCCAATGGGACGCGTAATGATGTCGTATTTTGCTTCGATGTATGTTCGCATCGTTACACGTATGACGATTCATGATACAACAGCAGGATTCGTTTGTTACAAGAAAAATGTTTTAGCTACTATCGATTTAGAAAAGATTCGTTTTACTGGATATGCCTTTCAAATTGAAATGAAATTTGCATCGTGGAAATTAGGATTCGTAATAAAAGAAGTTCCAATTATTTTTACTGATCGTAGCGAAGGACAATCAAAGATGAGTGGTGGAATTTTTAAAGAAGCTATTTTTGGAGTGTTAAGTATGAAAATGAAAAGTTGGTATTCATCTTATAAGAAATAATATTTTTTTTTGGTTTGACAACTAGTTATTTCCTAATTATTTTACAATTCTACAAATCCATTTCTAAATATTGGTGAAGTACTATTGTTTATACTATTCCACTGGTTTTGCGCTAGAATTAACTCAAGAGACAAAAAGTTTAGTAAAACTAAATTTGTATTTTTTTCTTAAGTGTTTGTGTAATGATATCCTGAAAGTAGTATTTTTAACTTTATTTACAAAATATTTATAATAAAATTAAAAAATCAGCCTTTTCGATTTTAAATCTATAATATATTGAATTAAAAGAAGGTTTTTCAAGGAGAAAAAACTTAAGGATAACGCTATTATCGCAATTAAGATAATAAATGCGGGCATGCTTCATGAGGGCAATAATTATTTACTCGATTATGGAATTAAAAATGCTCCAAATCATGGAGCCATTTTAGAAATAGGTTCCTTTTGCGGTCAATCAACAAGTATCATATGCTATCTAATTCGAAAAAATAAAAAGACAAATACATTTTTTTCATGTGATAAATGGGACTTCGAAGAAAAGGAATATTCTAATTATTCATATTTACTTGATATACCTTATGACAATTACCGAAAATTTGTCAAAGATTCATTTATTAGAAATTTAAATTTTTTAGGTGGACTCCAACAGCCTTATGCAATTGAGTTATTTTCAGATGAGTTTTTCGAGTTGTGGAATAAACAGATTAAAACCACAGATATTTTTTCAAGAGAATGTCAATTGGGTGGAAGTATTAGTTTTGCTTTTATTGATGGTAATCATACATATGAATTTGTAAAAAGAGATTTTGAAAATATTAATAGAAATTTATTGCAAAATGGCTTTATATTATTTGACGATTCTGCGGATCATTGGAATTTTGGAAGTAGTACGTTTATGAAAGAAATGAAAAATAATAAAGATTACATTATTGTTTTTAAAAACCCAAATTATCTTTTCAAAAAAATTGTTTAAATTATGATCTAGCAAATTTTAGACATAGAAATGTTTCAAATTGTCAGAACAGGATTCATAGGATTACTATGATGAAAAAAAATTGAAAATAATTATTGTTTGTTATCAAACTTTTATTTGATAAAAAAATCTATCAGTATCATTATAAGACGCCTAAGCTGGCATCGATACATTTATAGAAACATATTTATGAAAAATAATTTTAGTACTAGAGGTTCTTCATTGCCAGGCTCAGCGTTGGTTGATGATACGAGGCCATGCGGCCATGAGCCTTACGAAAAGATCACCATTGAGATAATGTTGACACGCCGTAAGCGCGTTGTGGAGTTTTAATTTTTCATACTTGAATCTTGGTCAATAAAATTTAGTTTGCATGTTCAAATTTTGTTTGTTCATTTCTTTTTATTCCAAAAAGAAACGAACCAAAGAAAAGAGCACAAGCGTAACCAACTATCAATTAAACAGTGTGCAAATTTCTATCGCTATCAAGTGAAAAATAAATGGCAGTGGCTTCTATTTTCTTCTTCGGTTAAACCATTGATAGTTCGCTCTTTTGCTTGACCCCAGCCGCACATATTTGTTTACATAGAAAATTATTGCGCTTCGTAGTTAAATTATTAGTTAGAAACTTCCGTAATTCGTAATTCGTAATTTTTAATTCTTAATTTATTTAACCCCAGCCGTACTCGTTTCTTAGCAATTTTTCATTCCTCATTTTTCATTCCTCATTCTTTTCAAACTTGACCCCCACCGCACAAGCTTTTAAGCAATTTTCAATTCCTAATTTTTAATTCTTAATTTTTAATTTATTTAAAAGCCCCTTCCGCACACCATTCTTAGCAATTTTCAATTCCTAATTTTTAATTCTTAATTTTTAATTTATTTAAAAGCCCCAGCCGCACACGCTTCTTAGCGATTTTAAATTCCTCATTTTTCATTCCTCATTCTATTCAAACTTGACCTCAGCCTCACTTCTTACGCTCAATTGGCTCACATAGAAATAAATCGAGCTACGTAGAAAACTTTTTTTACTCAACGACAAACTTTCACAAAGGAAAAAATATTCCAAACCGTAAAAATTTCCACCTCAGCTTGCGAACAGCAATTCGGCGCAGGAGTTCCTTTGGATAATAAACATGTAGAGCACAAAAAACTTTATGTCGCAAGGTGAAGGAGATAATTTTTATGGTTGAGGCCTCCGCGGCCTTGAGCGGCTCACCAGTTAATATGCTTTCCTTAAGGCAGTAATGAGTCGCTTGCGACGAACACGTAGCTAATTTTCGGTCATAAATAATTTTCCTTCTAACGATTATTTATGCTTCCATTTCAAATGATACTTGGTCACAAAATGGGTTCGTGCTCCAACTGAGTTTGTTTATTTCCTTTTTACGTAAAAAAGAAACGAACCAAAGAAAAAGGTGCAAGCAATCCTCAATTGCTATCGGGACGAATTTAATTCACCTTAATTTTCTTAATTAAAACAAAACCAATAACACCAGAAAAAACTGATGCAATTAAGATAGATACTTTTGATAAATCTTGATGTAAAGGATCATTAAATGCTAGCATAGAAATAAATATTGACATCGTAAATCCGATTCCACCAAGTATTCCTGCACCAAAAATGTGTTGCCAATTTACTGAGGTTGGTAAAGATGCTGCCTTTGACTTTACTGCTACCCAACTAAAAAAAGTAATCCCAATTGGTTTACCTATAAACAATCCACAGATAACGCCTAATGATAACCCTGATGTTAGTTTTGATAAAATACTACCATCAATAATAAGGGCTGTATTGGCAATAGCAAAAAGTGGAAGAATAATTAAATTAACAAAACCATGAAGACTATGTTCCAATCTCTCTAATGGAGATAAAAAATCATCATTCTTTTCATTCTTTGAAATGTCAAGAGGAATAAATAAAGCTAATAAAACTCCAGCAATTGTTGCATGAATTCCGGATTTTAAAAAACAATACCATAGCACTAATCCACATAATAAATAAAGAATTAAATGTTGATTTCGAAACCTATTTAAAATTGCTAAGATTGCAATTGGTATTATTGAAATTAATAAATAATCCAATTGCAAATCATGAGAATAAAAAAAGGCAATAACAAGTACTGCACCTAAGTCATCAATGATCGCTAGTGCGGTAAGAAATATTTTTAATCCAATAGGCACTTTATTCCCTGCCATAGTAAGAATAGCCAATGCAAATGCGATATCAGTAGCCATTGGTACACCCCACCCATTAGAAGTTTCTGTACCTAGGTTAAAAACACAATAGATTAAAGCAGGTACTATCATCCCTCCTATTGCAGCAATTAATGGCAACATTGCTTTTGAACGACTTGATAATTCTCCAACAATTAATTCGCGTTTTATTTCTAAACCTACCAATAGAAAAAACAAAGTCATTAGTCCATCATTGATCCAATGACCAATACTTTCGTTTAAATGAATTATACCCCACTCGAAACCAAATTGCTTTTCAAAAATATTGATATAGATATTTCCATAACTACTATTTGCAATTAACAAGGATAAAATTGTTACAACAATTAAAATAACCCCACCAGAAATTAGGTACTTCAGAAACTGATTGATGGAGTTGGTGATATTTTGCATATGAAAATCTCTTGACTCTCAAAAATAGTTAAAATAAACTATTATTTATTATTACCATGCGGTATATAGAATATCTTTGCTTATTATATGTGGTCAAAATATTTAATTGTCTTTTTTGCATCGGTTTTAGTAGACATTGTTCCTCTACCCTTACCTCCTGCTTTTGTGGTTATGGTCTTCTTACAAATTTATTTCGATCTTGATGTTTGGACTGTAATTGTTATTGGTGTTGCAGGATCAATAATTGGCAGATACATTCTAACACTATTTATTCCAAAAGTAGCTGGGAAAATTTTTAAC
>JANPGA010000427.1:0-2822 GCA_031423735.1 Bacteroidota bacterium
AATCAATAAAAACAATAACGTTATCTTTCTACTATCGAGTAAAATATCTTTTCGTAGCAACCAAATAAAAGTTAATAGAACACCAACGGCAATACAAACCAATAGTAAATATCCAAGAAAAAGTGCTGGACGTAATTCCAAATTTACAGCCTCATAACTTCCGAATGCTATTTTCAAAGAATTAAGTTGATCGTATTCTCGTTGTCCAATTAATTTACCTCTTTCAATAATAGTACTTCCTTTTTTAACCATTCCTCTGGTTAAACTAATTACTTCTAAAAATTGCTGGCGATTACGTTCGGTTAAAGCAGCATCATAATTAATATTTGGCTTAATCGATTGTACAAGTGCGGCCAATAACATTCCATCACCTTGTAGATTTTTATTAATCAAAATTCGTTCTATTTGCGCTGCAACTTGATTCATCTGAATATGTGATGACAGTTCAGTAGGAATTGACTCATTCCCTTTTAATAGCAAAACTTGTTGATTTTGATCTACCGAATAATTTCGTGGCAAATCAATTAATCCTTGATGATAAAATTTAGAAATAACTTCGTCGCCAACCTCCAACGCTTTTTTATTATCTTCTTTATATAAAGCATGAAATTCTAATACGGCACGATTTTGAGTTAACGTATCTACTTTAAAAAATAATGGTGATTGATTTATAATTGCACTTTTCTCCTCTTCTAAAACCGCCTTTGATTTATATAATGGAAAATCGAATGGAGCCTTTAAATCATCATAATTCCAAATACTTCCTTGATCAATATCATACTTGAAACGTATTTGTTGAGGAAGAAAAGCGGTAATGCCAATAATTGAAAGCGTAATTAAAACAATTCGATAATAGAGATCGTGTTTATTACTGATTTGTATAAATAATTTGCGAAGATTCATAGGTTGATTCAACAACAAAAGTATATTAAACTGAGTTGTTAAACATTCATTTTTAAAATTGATACCATCAAATTATTAACTAAAATAAAAAAGGAAAGCAAACCTATAAGCCGGGTTCTGTGTTCATCAACTTTCATTGATAAATTCCTGTCATTTATCTGCGATAGCACTCACGTGATACCTGAAGCAGCCTACCCATCAGGACAACTTGTTTTGCAACAAGCTTCGGGCGAGCAGCCCTTTACCCTGACCTATTTGGCTTTTCAACCCACAAGGTTTACCCTCTTGCATGTTGCCATAACAAGTCGTGAGCTCTTACCTCACATTTTCACCCTTACCCCACAAGGAGGCGGTTATTTTCTGCGGCCCTTTCTGTCAATCCATCGTTCCCAATGAACTGCCTTCCCGTTAGGAAGTGTGGTGCTCTGTGTTGCCCGGACTTTCCTCCCTCCGTAAACGAAGAGCGACAGGACAGTTTGCTTTCACTACAAAGATAGAAATATGTTATTATCACGTCAATGAGATCCAATTTTTAAGAATCTGCTTTCCAAAGGGAGTCATAATAGATTCTGGATGAAATTGAACTGAATAAATTGGTAACGAAGTATGCTTCATTGCCATTATGGTGGATTGTTCATCACGCGCAAGCACTTTAAAAATTGTTGGCAACGTACTTTCATCTACCACCCAGCTGTGATAACGACCCACATCAAATGAAATTGGCACATCCTTAAAGAAAGAATCAGAATTATCAGTAAGAATACATTTCCGTTGCAGACCGTGAACAACCTCTGATAATTGCAAAAGAGAGCCGCCGAATGACTCCGCAATTGCTTGATGACCTAAACAAACCCCCAAAATAGGTTTTACTGCATAAAATTTCTTGATTAATGGTAATAAAATTCCAGCATCGGAAGGCATTCCAGGCCCTGGGGATAAAACAATTCGATCAAATTTAGCTACTTCATCTAAAGAAATCTCATCATTTCGAAAAACACAAATCTTATCTTCAGTTAACATTTCGAGATAATGCACTAAATTCCATGTAAACGAATCATAATTATCCAACAATAAAATCCGTGACATCAGAATCTGCTATTTTTGCAAAGTTAATTTAACATCTCAATAAAAACCATATCAATAAATATGAAAACAATTATTAACACAACAAATGCCCCTGCACCTATTGGGCCCTATTCACAAGCCGTAAAAGTTGGAAACATACTTTATGCTTCCGGACAAATTGCCATTGATCCATCAACTGGAAATATTATAATGGAAACCATTCAAGCAGAAACTCACCAAGTAATGAAAAACATTTTAGCATTATTGAAGGAAGCTGGAATGGAATATCAAAACATCGTTAAAACAAGTATCTTTCTAAAAGACATGAATCAATTTGCAGCTGTAAATGAAATTTATGGAAGCTATTTTACAGCAAATTTTCCAGCTCGTGAAACTGTTGAAGTATCAAGACTTCCTAAAGATGTGAATGTTGAAATTTCGATAATAGCTATCATCTAAAAATATTTTATGAATAAGAATAGAGTTGAAGCATTTAGTGATGGAGTACTTGCTATCATTGTAACAATAATGGTATTGGAAATGAAAGTTCCACGTGAAGGTGCTGATTTAGCTACTTTACTACCAATTATGCCTGTATTTCTAAGTTATATTTTAAGTTTCTCGATGGTTTTAATTTATTGGAATAACCATCACCATTTATTTCAATCTGTAAAACAAATAAACGGTAAAGTATTATTGGCAAATGGATTTTTACTTTTCTGGCTTTCCTTAATGCCGTTTGCATCTGCATGGATGGGAGAAAATCATTTTGCTAAAATTCCAGTTGCCTTATTTGGAGTTATATTGATGATGTCAGGTGTTGCGTATTCTATCTTATCAAAAACACTTCTCAA
>JANPGA010000428.1:0-3587 GCA_031423735.1 Bacteroidota bacterium
ACGAAAAATATAAAAAAACTACATCTATTGAAGCCGTTTATTTAGATAATAATATTAACGCCTTTGATGCCTTTTTTAATTTGTTTTCTTCTCAATCATATCATTTAATTCGTTTTATTAGAAAAGATTTTAAACAATTATTGATTAATAATTTAAAGAATAATCAATATGATGTTATCCAACTCGAAAGTCTTTTTATGGTGCCTTATGTTGATGAAATTAAAAAATATTCTAAAGCTGTAATCGTATTAAGAGCTCATAATATTGAACATTTAATCTGGCAAAGAATGGCAGAAAATTGTTCGAATCCTTTTAAAAAATGGTATCTAAATCTTCTAGCTAAGCGATTGAAAAATTATGAAATAAAAGCAATTAATTTAGTTGACGCTATAACAACTTTAACAAAAGAAGATCAAGAAGCTTTTCTTTTGATGGGGACTAAAAAAACAACATTTGTTTCTCCAATAGGAATTCAAACCAATGATTATACACCAAAAATTTCACCTCAAAATCAGGTTATTTTTCATATTGGTGCAATGGATTGGTTGCCAAATCAAGAAGGGATTAGCTGGTTTTTAATGCATGTTTGGCCAATTATTAAAAATAAATTCCCACAATCTCAACTTAAATTGGCCGGAAAAAAAATGCCAGTTAGTTTTCTTAAATTTAATGATAATCGATGTGAAGTACAAGAATTTGTTCCAGATGCGATCGATTTTATGAACCAAGGGGAAATAATGATAGTTCCACTATTTTCAGGAAGTGGTATGCGAGTAAAAATTATTGAAGGTTTAGCCCTAGGAAAAGCAATAATTACAACTTCTATTGGAGCAGAAGGAATTCCTGCTATTAATAGAAAGCATCTTATCATTGCAAATGATAAACTAGAATTTATTGAAGCCATCTCAGAACTTATTTCGAACCCCAAATTATCATTGGAATTAGGACATAATGCCCGGAATTTGGCTGAATCAACTTTTGATAATAAAGAAATTGGGTTTCAGCTTATCAATTTTTATAAAGGTCTTTCTAAAAACTATTAAAATATTTTTTTCATTAATAATTTTTTATACCTGTCATAGTATTGATATTCATATAGTTATGCGGTTATTAACATTTGATGTTAGGTTTTTTAAAATTGCTGCAAAAAAACAATAGATCATAAGGGATTTTTCGTTAATATTGCAGCCCCGTTTCAAGGGAATAAAAGACGTTAAAATCATGGATTTATTAAAACTTGTCGAGCAACAATTAATTGAGAAAAAGGCTTGGCCCGAATTCAAAGCAGGCGATACAATTACTGTATATTATAAAATTATTGAAGGTAATAAGGAACGCGAGCAGTTATTTCAAGGTGTTGTTTTGCAACGTCGTGGTGAAGGCTCAACTGAAACTTTTACTATTCGTAAAATGTCTGGTGGCATAGGAGTAGAACGTATCTTCCCAACAAATAGCCCTAAAATTACTAGAATAGACGTAAATAAACGTGGTATCGTTCGTCGTGCTCGTATTTTCTATTTACGTGATATGGTTGGTAAGGCTGCACGTATTGAAGAGAAAAAAACAAATACTGTAAAAGCTAAAAAAGCATAAAAGTATTTTATCCCATAAAAAAGCCCTGAAGTAAATTACTTCAGGGCTTTTTTTTTGATAATCCTCCTGTTAGAGTTATTAACGAATGATTCTGTATATTTTGATGCACTCCTACAAAACAATTGATTAATAAACCCTAAATTTATGGTGCATGAAAAAAAGTATCTTGTTTTTTTATTTAGCACTACATTGTCTTTTACCTTTTAATGTAATTGCACAGTTTTTTATTCTATCAACTGTTCATCGTCCTGCAAATGATTCAATTTCGGTTTTTTCTATCTCCATCCGAAATACATCACGTGATAGTATGTTAGTTTTACATAGTCAAGAAACAGAGTTTCCACCATTTATAAATAGATATAAATATGAGGTATTATCGAATGATACAACCACTATATATTTAGGAAAATCATTAAATCCATTAATACCTGAAACATATAGAGCAACAAAAACATTAGGTCCTAGAAATGAAATGGAAGTTTATTTTTCTGTGCCAAAATCTTTTGTTCGCAAAAAGAAATCTGTGATTATCTATTTTTCGATGATTAGTGAAAAATATTTAGAAGATTTTGATAAGCTAGATAGAATGGAAAACAGTACCAATATTAAACGTTGCCGTAAATTAAAAAGTCGATTTGGTACTGTTTATCACAAAGAACTAGTATTTTAATTAGACCGATTTAAAGAGCACTTCTGTTGCGCCAGCTCCAAATCTATCATATGCACCATCACGATAATTAATCTTAAGACTTTTCAATTCGGAACGAATAGCATTTTTCAATCTTCCATTTCCAACTCCATGAATAAATATTATTTTGGATGAACGATTATACATTGCTTTGTCAAGTGTTTTTCTAAAATAACTTAATTGCATTTCTATCATCTCTGAAGCACTCATTCCAGAAGGATCATCAATAAGTTCTTCTATATGCAAATCAACCTCCAACATTGATCCTGTTAGGCCGAAGTCCTTCAAACTTGTATCAACTTTTACGCCTTGGTTATTATTATTGGATGGTTTGGAAATTTTTCGATTATCAATATAATCTTCTTTATACTTTTCAAAAAGCTCATTTAAATCAGGATCACTTTGAACAGTAAAATTTATTAAATTATTAACAATTGCAAATGAAAAAGGTGATTCAGCTTTTGGGAAATTTTGAGTGAGTGTAGGCAGTTCAATTTTAATTTCTTTGGTCACTCTTGGAAATTGAGGATGCAAACCTTTCTTAAAGAAAAGTAATTCCATTTGTAAATGATCAATATCAATTATTATTTCACGTAATAGTGAGGTTAGAATAATTGAAGATTTACCTTCTAATTTTCCTGCACAAATTCCTTCTGGCATCTTGCTTTTAAAGGAAGAAAATACATAAAGTAAATCATTATCGCTTCCATTAACTAACCAATAGTCAATCTTTCCTGAAAGCACCTTTCCGTTATCTGGAATTGCAATAAATGCAACACTGCCTTCTAAAGTAAAAGTTGAAATAAAATCAGGAATTTGTTTAACAACTTCCAGTTGTATAACCAACTTCTCATTAGGTATTGCTTCTGACTTTTGCTGTGTAATTTTGATTTTTACCAGCTCCGATGGAGTGGCATCAAGTGTAAAACCATCTTCAATCTCAACTACGCAAATTCCATTTGCTTTTATAGCTACAATAAAGCCATCTTGCTTCTCATTAATAAATGAAACTTTATCTCCTAGTTGAAAATCCATTTTTATAAAATTAATTGAATTGATTTATTCTTTCTTAAAAGTAGTTTTATATAATTGAATTGCTTCATTAATAATTTCGTAAGCAATGTCTTTCGAATAAAATTCCTTTACTTCTACTTGCTTATGCTCAAGTAATTTATAATCCTCAAAAAATCGTTTCATTTCTTGAGTTGTATGTGGTGGCAATTCTGATAAATCATTAATATAATTAAAGCCTATATCATTTTTTGCAACAGCAATTATTTTATCATCAGTTTCCCCTTGATCTACC
>JANPGA010000429.1:0-9800 GCA_031423735.1 Bacteroidota bacterium
AAAATGAAAAACTGAACATCCGGTGGCATCTGTGCTACCATCAGTGGCAACTACGCTCCAGTAATAAGTGGTGTTTCCAGGAAGTGTAGGAAGTTGATAATTGTATGTTGAACCAATATTAATACCGTTGTAAATAGTAGTTGGAGGATTGTTAGTACCGAGATACAATTTATAAGTCACCTCACAATTGGTTCCTGAACCCCAGCGCAACTTAATGGAATCCTTGTTACAGTTATAAGTAGAATCGTTAGGAGGAAAAATAAGATTAACACAATTAGGACTAACAGAATTGGAACATCCTGTATTTATCTTGGCAACAAAGGAACCTTGTGGATAAGTATCAGCAAGGTCAACTCCATTAATGATTGTAGTGGTGGGGCTATGAATACTATCGTAAGGAAATTTATAAGTACCGGTCAAGTATAAATCAGTACCGTTGTATTCGATCCTTGAGATGGACTCTTGATTACCACTACCAAATTTTTCAGAAGAAATTATACTTCCATTTTGAAGATTGAGTGTGAGCAACAAAGCATCTTGGTTATAAGGAGGACTAAGTATAGTGACAGAACCACCAACGTATAGTTTATCACAACAAGGAGCAACTGCAATGGATGTAAGTTGTTGTGGATAACCAATACCAGACTGTTGCCAAATCAAATTTAACTCATCATCAAATTTGTAAACAGAGCCTGCTACGACATAGAGATAACCGTTGGATGAGGTCATGTCGTTTACTTCGCTACCATTAGCAAAAGTGGATGATTGGATGATATTTCCTTGTCCATCTAATTTTGTATTTAGCCAGTTATAAGTGTAGCCGTAATAATAGCTTGAGTGCCTTTCACGGCTTATAACATAAATATAATCGCCCATTTTAGTTAGCGCACAACCAGTTGCTGTTGGTAATTGGTTGTAACTTAATTCCAAAGAACCGGCAATAATTTTTTGCCACATAATTGTACCTGTTGTATCAAATTTGGTAAGCGTTGAGGCTTCATAGTTATTGTAACCAGCCAGGACTGCATTGGCTAACGCATACACATATTTTACACCTCCCTCAACAGCGCTAATAATTTTTACTGGAGATGAAGTTTCAACAGACCAAAGATTAGGAGCACTGAATAATGGTGCAGCACTCCATTCGGAACCGGCAACACCTGCGCCTGTTGCGCCTGTTAAAGGATACTTAACTACCGTTTGCCTAGAATGTCCATTAGGAGCCATAACCGCTTCGGCTGATGCTCCGTAAAAATAAACACCTTCATCGGTGGAAGTAACGGAAGTAAAATAATCATAAGTAGTATTTGCGAAAGGCCAGGAAAAAGAAGTTGGGGAAGAAGAAAGATTAGCAGCATCAAAATAACTAACCGTTGCAGAATAATCAATAGGCGATGCAGCAGAAGGTTCAGTAGAAATTCCACCAATATAAACTTTTCCATTGTTTACATTTAATCCCACTGAAAAGCCTGGCGCGCATCCTACATCCGCAAATGTGGGTGAAGTATAAATAGTTGAATCACCTCCAGCACAATCATCATCGATACCGTTGTCTGGTATTTCAGTTGCGCTAGGATGAATGCTGGCATTGTTATCATTACAATCAGTGCTATCCATTACATAACCTGATGGTTGATAACAATCAAAATAAGTATCTGCATAATTACCATAACCATCATTATCAATATCGTGAAAGTATGTTGCACTTATTCCATCATCTACTAATCCATTGCAGTTATCATCAATCAGATTACAAGCTTCTGGTATTCCTGGATTAATGGTTGCATCATCATCATTACAATCAGAGCTATCTAATACATAGCCAAACGGTTGAGAATTTGAAATTGTACTCAACAATAAATTACCATATCCATCATTATCTGAATCGAAGTAAAAAGTAAGTGAGTCGCAAGATATTCCAGAAGTGACTATAGAAGTATTTACCCAATTAGATGTTGATCCAGTTAATGAAAAATCTACTAAAGATCCCAAATTAGAATTGCCACTTGCATCATTTAAAATATTTACTGGAGGTGATGTATTATCATCATTTGAAAGTCCCTGATTAAAATGGAAATTCGCAATTAATCCTGTTTGCGCAACAAGCAATTCACAATTCATGGAAGATTGAATATCGGATTGTGATAATGCAATGTTCCAAATTCTTAATTCGTCCATGATTGAATTAGAAAACTCAGGAATTGCACCATACTGCGTCCCTAACTGTGTATTGCTTCCACCTGAACTTATAGAATAATTACTTTGAGAAGCTACTTGAATCCCATTTAAATAAAGGATTGCATCAGTACCAGTTTTTACTAATGCTATATGAGCCCATTGATTTAGTTGCAGCGTAACACCTGTAGATATCCACTTATCACCACAACGTATCATTGAACTTACATCAGTTCCAATATAAAAAGCATCTGAACTATCCCCTTGTGAAATAAACTCTTTATAGCCTAAAGATGACGAACTATTCACCCAAAGTTCAACTGTAAAATCCCCTGTTGATGGGATAACTCTCGTTGGAAATTCTATATGATCATCAACACCATCAAAATGCAATGCAGATCCAGTTTGTGCACTAGTTTTCAAACTTATTAGCAAAATAATTACAAAGAGGCAAGACTTAAAAAGTATACATTTTTTCATAGAGGTTAATGAATTGGAAAGAATTAAAATAAAATATTACAAAGTATTAAATCGAATTTTAAAAGATTGCCCCTACGAAAACCAGTAGAAAATTGAATATAATTTCAAGATCATAAGTAGAATTATTGATAAATTCAAAGTTGCAATCTTAATTTATCAATTCCTATACACCTAAAGGTGTATTCTTTCACTTAATTAGTTTGTTTTCCAAGGCAAATCGAATTAAAAGAGCAGTATTCTTTAATTCAAGCTTCCTCAAAATATTTTTTCGATGCGTATTAACCGTTTTGCTGCTTATTGCGAGCACTTCAGCCATTTCATTATTAGTGAATCCATCCGAAATATATTGAAGCACCTCCAACTCACGGTTAGATAATATCTTCTCAATAGTCATTTTTTATTTCTTGCGAAGAAAAAAGTAATCTGCCATGCAAACAATACACGAAAAGGTGTATATGAGTAAAAAAATTAAACTAGTTTATTGTCAATTGCAAATTTAACAAGTAAAGCAGTATTAGAAAGATTTAATTTAGCAAGCATATTTTTTCGATGAGTATCTGCTGTTTTAACAGATATAAAAAGGGTATCAGCAATTTGTTGATTTGTAAATCCTTCAACAATTAATTTAAGTACAGATTGCTCACGTGGAGTAATAATATTTTCAGAAAATTGAATGTATTGACTTTTAGTTTTAAGAATATTAACACTATCACGTGTAAAATATGGTAATAATGATTTCGAAATATAAATTTCATTTTTAAACACTGATTTGAATGATTCCAATAATTCATCAATTCCAACATTTTTTAAAATAAATCCATCAGCACCAGCTTCCAAGGCTTTATTAATTGTGGGCAAATCGTTCAACATACTTAAAACAATAATTTTAATTGATGGATGAGTTGATTTTATTTGGCGGGTGGTATCAATTCCATTAATTATTGGCATATTAATATCCATTAAAATCAAATCAAATTCTTCCTGATTACATTTATCGATCACATCCTTACCATTTACAGCATAGGCTAATAAGTCAAGATCGAATTCTTCCTTTAAAAGAAATCTAAGTCCTTCGATAAAAAGTCGATGATCATCAGCAATTAGTAATTTTAATTTTTTAACTAACATATTTTAATGGTATTTCAATAATAGTTCTTGCACCCTTACCAATCATAGCATCGAATTCAACAACTCCATTTAAACTACGAACACGTGATTCGATATTTGCCAAACCATATCCAAGTTTTACGCTTTTTAGATCAAAGCCCAAACCATCATCTTCATAAAGTAAAATTATTTTCTCATCACGAACTACCAAGTCAATTGATACAAACTTAGCATTTGCATATTTTAAGGTGTTATTTATAAGCTCTTGAGTTATTCGAAAAAGTTGAAGTTCTATTTTCAAATCAATTCGAATTTCCAAACCAGCATAAGTTAGCGAAAAATTAACTTGACGTAAAGCATTAATTGTATTAATTAATTCTTCAGTAGCAGCAACATATCCATTTTGATGTAAAGTATTTGATTGTAATTCTTCCATAATATTTCTTAAGTCACTTATGGAAGTGTCAATTATACTAATAGAATGTTGAACTAAAGAATAATTATTTGTATTGGCAGAATTTTTCTCTAAGCTATTTAAAAACATTTTAGCAACAGATAATTGAGCACCTAAATCATCATGAAGTTCATTACTAATTCTTTTCCGTTCATTTATCAATGATTTTTGATTTTCAATTTTTTTCTGAAGATTATATCTACTAAATAGCAATCCACTTATAAAAACAACCATTATTATAAAAATCAACATTCCATATCGAAAATATTTTTCTTTCAATAGTTGCTGCTCTTTCAACGTTTTATCCGCTTTTTCTAACTCAAGATTTGCCTTTTGAACTTTTGTAGCAAACAATTGAACTTCTAGATCATGGTGAGTTTTTGACAATTCTAGTTCTTGCAAATCTTTTGTTTCTTGTAAAACGCCTAACTCACCTTTACGTTTCTCCAATTGTAATTGAGAAAAAAGCAAAGCCGCTTGCTTTTCTTTTAGTACAAGTTGCTGAATATTTTTTTCATTGCTTAATATTACAATTGCATGATCCTTTTTTTCAGTCTCAAACTTTGTCTTTATCTCAGCAATTTGTTTAGAGTTATTTTCATTAAATAACGAATCCTTTAACTTATTACTTTCTCTTTGGCTATCAAAAGCAATCTTTAGATAATCAACTTTTAATGAATCACCAATGCCCATCTGCAAAGCCAATTCTGAATATAAACGAGCTGAAAAATCAAAATATCCTTTCTTTAAATTATTATTATCAATTTTCGACAAATATTGTAAAGATTTTTTATTGAAAACTTCAGCCTCTTTAAGTTTACCTTCATCAATTTTAAACTCACCAATACTATTACAAATCTCTACGTAATCTTCCTTATTTTCATTGGCAGACCAAAATGAAAGCGAAGTGTTATAAGCATCTATTGCGTTTTTTTTATATGTTAATGCCAAAGAATCATTACCTTCTTCTTTAAGTAATTTTGCCCTTAACTTATACAAATTTCCTAAATTGGAATAATTTTTCCCAAGCCAATGATTATTGGATAAAATAGTATTTAGTTCAATTGCATTTTTATTATATTGTATTGCTTCCTCATAGTTTCCTAAGTTCTTTTTAGTTACTGAAAGGTTATTAAAAACCATGGCCAGATCTCTTTGGTTCTTCAGCAATGTTGAGATTGACAATGATTTCTTGTAATTTAAAATCGCTTCTTCATAATTACTTTGACGATTATACACAAGCCCAATATTGTTGTAAGTTTTCGCAATGGAAGCAGAATCATTTAATTCTTCTCGCAATTTCAACGACATAAAATGGTATTTGATAGCATCACTATAAAGTCCTTTGCTACTATATACATTACCAATATTTGAATAAGAAGCTGAAATTTGCTTTTTATGTAAATTTTGATCTCTGAATGATAATGAAGTAAAATAATAAGTTAATGCAGAATCCTTATTGCCAAGGTTTTCATGCATAAGACCAATATTATTATATGCATCACCTATGCCCTTAGTGAATTTTAAAATTTGAGAACATAACAGACTTTGTCTAGAAGTTTCTAATCCTTCCTTATATCTCCCAGTATTGAAAAATTTAGTGATTAAAAGATTATATGTTCTAACTTTTGCAGTATCATCAATTGAAATTTTAATTGCCTTACTTAAAGAATCAATTGCTTCATTATTCTGCGCTTTTAAAGTGCCAACATGAAAAAGTGCATACAGAAAAAATAGTGCAAAAAAATTTCTTCTCAATAGATTTACTTTTATAGCATTCATAACAAATTTTAAAACTAATTATCAGGTTAAAATTAAAAAGATAAATCAAATATATTCAATTTAAAATGAAAGCTTCAATTTTCTAAAGAAATACCATTAAAAGAGTATGCAAAACCTTTCATATTATTAAATTTTAAAAGATTATAGGCAAAAATTACGATAATCCCACAATCTTCCCCTCATTATCAATATCCATCTTTTCAGATGCAGGCGTGGCTGGTAATCCTGGCATCCGCATCATTTCACCTAAAATTGGAATTATAAATCCTGCACCAGCAGCGAATTCAAATTCACGTACAGTAATTACAAATCCTCTTGGGCGTCCAATTTTCTTTTCATCATCTGATAAAGACTTTTGTGTTTTTGCCATACAAACTGGGAATTTATCAAAACCTAATTCATGAATAGTTTTTAGTTGTGTTTTTGCTAAAGAAGAAAATTCAACAGCTTCTGCACCATAAATTTCGAAAGCAATTTTATTTATTTTTTCTTCAATGGTTAAACTCCAATCGTAAAGAGGTTTAAAATTATTTCTACCATCTTCAATAATTTGAACAACAGCTTTTGCTAATTCTTTAGTCCCCTCTCCACCTTTAACAAATCCTTCTGAAACAACAGCCTTTACACTTAATATAGCACACTTCTCAATAACATAATTAATTTCATCTGCGCTATCATTTGCAAAAAAATTAATTGCGACAACAGGAGTAATTCCAAACTTTTTACAGTTTTCAATATGTTTTTCAAGATTTTCAAAACCCTTAGAAACTTTACCTAAGTCGGCAGTATTGTATTCGTCTTTTTTAGCACCACCATGATGACGTAAAGCACGAATTGTTGTAACTAAAACAATGGCATCAGGCTTTAAACCAGAATATCCGCATTTGATATTCATAAATTTTTCGGCACCAAGATCAGCGCCAAAGCCTGCTTCGGTAACGGCATAATCGCAAAGCGATAGTCCCATCTTAGTAGCAATAATCGTATTTGTTCCTTGTGCAATATTTGCAAACGGACCACCATGTAAAATAGCTGGATTTCCCTCCAAAGTTTGAACAAGGTTAGGTTGTATTGCATCTTTAAGTAAAAGGGCCATAGCACCTTGAGCATTTAAATCACGCGCATAAATTGGCTTTTTATCAAAGGTAAATCCTATAAAAATATTACTTAACTTTAATTTCAAATCATCAATATCCTTCGACATACATAAAATTGCCATCACCTCAGAAGCTGCAGTAATATTAAAACCATCTTCACGAGGAATACCATTTGCAGTTCCACCAATACCAATTACAATATTTCTTAAAGAGCGATCGTTCATATCCATCACACGTTTCCAAACTATGGTACGTGGATCTATATTTAGCGATTTTGTTTTACTTTGAAGATTATTATCAATAAGAGCAGAAAGTAAATTGTTTGCCTTTTCAATTGCAGCAAAATCTCCAGTAAAGTGAAGGTTGATATCCTCCATAGGTATTACTTGAGAATAACCTCCTCCAGCCGCTCCACCTTTCATTCCAAATACTGGCCCAAGTGATGGCTCACGAAGTACAACAATTGCTTTTTTTCCTATCTTATTTAAACCTTCTGTTAACCCAATAGAAACCGTAGTTTTCCCTTCACCAGCAGGTGTTGGATTAATAGCTGAAACTAAAATTAATTTTGCCTTCTTGATTTTTACTTCATCGATTAAATGAAGAGGAAGTTTAGCTTTTGTTTTACCATAATAATGCAAATCATCAGCAGAAATTCCAATGGAAGCTGCAATTTCTTTAATATGACGAATAGGTGCATTTTGCGCAATTTCTAAATCAGAAGGGAATTTATTCACAAACAGTTATTTTTTAATGAGTGGCAAAGATATAAAAGTGAAAAATATATCATGACCATGATCTAAATTAATTCAAGAACAGTATAATTATTGGCACCAACAGAAACTTTATCATGGAGGCCTTTTCCTAAAAACAATTTTCCTAATGGAGATTGAGCAGAAATCACTATTACCTCGTGATCATCGATTTCAATTTTTCCCAACCCAACAGCTATAAATACTAAACCTTTATCACTTTTTATAAGACTCCCATTTACAATAATTGGATTTTTAAAATGAATATTAATTTGCTGTAAACTAGATATCTGTTTATTCAACTCAGTTATTTGATTACTTATCTTCTCTTGCTCCAATTGATTCATTGAACGAGAAGTTTCATGCTTATCACCCATTGAACTTTTAGTATCATTTTTAAGCTCATCAGTAAGACTATCCAATGCAGCATTTAATATCAAACTTTTATTTTCTAAAATCTTCAAACAAGCATCATAAATTCGTTGTTTAAATTCAATTGTAAAAGGGACTTTCATTTAATTCAAATTTTTAGATAAAAATAGGTGACTAAAAGTATTTTTAGGGATTGTCCCTACTTCAACTTCGGCAAGAGGAACTTTCTTTGGGATAACATTATAAATAGGGTGCATTAGAATAAAAGAACTAATATTTTCCATAAAATGGCAAAGAAGAAGGTTCAGAATTTTAGTGATTTCCTTCATATGTTTAATCCCATCAACATGACAGCTACTTTTGTGTTTTTTTCATGATATTCTTTGCATCCTACATTTTTGCTAAAGATAGGTTCTATTTGGAGAACTCTTTATGCTAAGAATTTGAATTCTTTACTAAATTTACACAAATAAAAAGTTCAAAATTAATTTTCCTCAAAGGAAACCGTAATATAATTTCTTCGTACAAATCACCTATGAAAAAGCGCCAATCTGCAAAGCCTGAAAGTTTTATCCGTAAACCCGTTTATCCTGGTGGCACAAAAGCATTTAATGAGTTTATTCGTACGGAATTAAAATATCCTGATGAAGCTATTCAAAATAAAATTGAGGGCATTGTATCCGTTTCACATGATGTGGATGCCAATGGAAATGTGAGTGAAGTAAAACTAAAACATGGCATTGGATATGGTTGCGATGAAGAAGCAATGCGCATTGTAAAGCTATTAAAATATGACGCTAAAAAATACCGTGGAATGAGAGTAGTTTTTCATAATATCACCAATATAAATTTTAGATTGATTCCATCTATACCCCCTCCTGAAAGTACAACAGTTCTAAATTACAGTATCAAAGAAAAAACTACTGAAATCCCAGAAAAAGTAGTTTATAACATTATTATTAATCCTGAATAGATTTCATTTTTAGAATCAGTCCTTTTTAAAAACATTTTCTTTAGGAATTTCTCTTAGTTCACAATTTCTAGTTTTTAGTTGTTAGCAACTGCTTAAAGTAATAGTCCCAAAATTTCGTGGTTATGTTTTTATAGCTTAAATTTGTTAATAAGACTTTAACAAATAATTATGGCAACCTTAACAATGAAATACCCAGTAATTGGTAATTATATAGGAGGAAAATACACTCCATCACGTACTAATAAGTATCTTGAAGTACATTCACCTTTAGATGGGAATCTACTTTCAAAAGCGCCCTTATCCTCTAAGGAGGACTTAAATGATGCTGTTTTAGCTGCAAAAAAGGCCTTTGAAACATGGTCGAAAACCCCTATTAAGGACCGTGTTCAAATTTTTTATCGATATAAAACTCTTTTAGAAAGAGATATGACTGAGCTTTCTAAACTCGTTCAAGAGGAAAATGGAAAAACATTTGATGAATCTCGTGCAGAAGTAGAAAAAAGTATTGAGTTAACTGAGTTTGCTTGTTCCTTACCTCAACTTATTGGAGGTGAAATTCTTGAAGTTAGCAGAGGTGTTGAGTGCCGTACAGATTATTATCCAATTGG